>JASMMN010000246.1 GCA_030748155.1 Phycisphaerales bacterium | reverse complement strand
GCCACGGGGAGGTGCCTTCCCCACACCCTGAGCCATGGCAGCGGTATCGACCAGCGGCGGATTCGCAGCCGCGCGGGTCCACAGATCCGCCGTCAGAAGTGTGGCGGTCACAGTGAGCATCAGTGACAGGTATGTATCGCGGTTCATTAGCTTCATGGTGGGTGCCTCCTTGCTGTCCCAAGAGGTGGCATCGGTTCGGCGCAGGGGGGGTCTGGAGCGGAACCCACCGACCTACTGAAGATCCCCACCAAAGGCCCTTCTTTTCACTCTGGCAGGGACTTGTTTGGGGTGATTGCACCCCCGAGAGATCCCCCTCAAATCCGCCTGAGCGGCGATGATCGGGCCAAAAGCGAGATCCGGGCATCGGCCCCCTCCGACCGATGCCCAGCATCTCAACGTTCAAGATCGCCTTTGATGGGCGAGACATACCCCCCCACGGGGTCAATCACCACGCTTCGACTGCGGTCGTATCAGCAGCTTCACCGCCGGTGCCGTTGCCGTCGATGTCATAGGACGCGCCAGCCCCCAGCGTCAATGAGAGATCGCCACTTGTGGCGGTGTAGACCTCCTGGAAGAAGTTCGGCCATGTCGGCGCTGAACGAACGTAGTTGGCTGAAATCAGGCCGCTCCAGTCGACACCAGTACCGCTCGCGGAAGGATACGAACCGGTCTGCGACCGAAAGAGCTCAACCTGGCTTCTCATCGTCTGGAGTTGTGTCCGGGCACTGCTGATGCTGGCGTCATCGGCCGCATTGGTGAACTGCGGGATGATGACCGCGGCCAGAATGCCGAGAATCACGACGACAATGAGGATTTCGATGAGGGTAAAGCCGCGTGCGGCACGTCGAATGTGAGGGGTCATGGCTTGAACACTCCGTTCCGGGGATTGATCCAACAACACACGCGGCCGTCGGCGCTCACCGGGCATTTTCCATGGGCTACGCCTTCACAATCGGTCCTCAGCCGCCGCCCATTCAGGCATCTTGGAGAGTCCGCGTCAATCCGAATGGACACCGCGTAGCCACAACTCCCCCAAGCCGCACAACCTGACCTCAATTGCCCCCCGGAGTCCAACAAGGCGGTGTCCTGCTAGAATCGCCCTCTTGTCCTCTGGAGGCCCCCGCCGTGGTTCACATCAAGGCGTTTGAAGCACTCCGACCACCCGCGCCGGTTGCGCCCAAGGTGGTCTCGCCGCCCTACGACGTTGTCTCCACCGAGGAGGCTCGCCAACTGGCCGCCGGAAATCCACTGTCGTTCTTGCATGTCATTCGCCCTGAGATTGATCTGCCAGATGGCACCGATCCATTCGATGAGTCGGTCTACCGAGCCGCCCACGATGGGCTCGAATCGGTAATCGAACAGGGTGGTCTCCAGCGCGACGCAGCACCATCCATCTACCTCTACCGACAGGCCTGGAGGGGGCACAACCAGACCGGAATCGTGTGCTGCTGCCATGTCGAGGACTACCAAAACGATGTGATCCGCAAACATGAGAAGACGCGTCAAGACAAGGAAGATGACCGGACCCGCCACATCCTCGCGTTGGACGCCAATACTGGGCCAATCTTCTTGACCTTTCGCGATGACGATGCCATTGATGCTCGTGTTGTCGACGATTCGGCGCACCGACCGCTGTACCACTTCGTGACGCCGGATGGTGTAACACACACCGCATGGCGCGTGAGCGATCCGAATGCCTACGTCGAACTGTTTGCAGGCGTACCGCACCTCTACGTGGCCGACGGACACCACCGCACGGCCAGCGCGGCTCGCGCAGCAGCAGCACGAGCGGCGAAGAATCCTGCTCACAACGGAACCGAGGAGTACAACTGGTTCCTTTCGGTCCTGTTCCCTGCTCATCAACTGACGATCCTGCCCTACAACCGCGTCGTGACGAATCTCAACGGGCTGAGTGAATCCGAGTTCATCGATTCACTCCGAGGCGTGGGCGATCTGGTGCAAACCGACGAGCCCCAACCGAGTCGACCTGGCACGTTTGGCATCCGAACCGGCGAGCAGTGGTGGTCGCTGGCGGTGGACGACAACTCGATCGATTGGAGCGATCCCATTGCTTCGCTCGATGTTTCGCTGCTGCAGGACCGCATTCTGCACGCAATTCTGGGCATTGAAGATTCCAGAACCGACCCGAGAATCGGCTTTGTTGGAGGCATTCGAGGCGTAAAAGAACTCGAGCACCGGGTTGCATCAGGCACTGCCGCAGCAGCATTCGTCTTGTACCCGACCAGCATCGATCAGTTGCTGCGTGTGGCGGACGCGGGCACTTGCATGCCGCCGAAATCCACCTGGTTCGAACCCAAACTTCGCAGCGGACTCTTCGTTCACATGCTCGACTCAGCACCCGTTCCGAACTCACTGGAGGCATCATGAACGCTCAAGTTCTAACGACAACCGACCATGAGGATGCCAGCACATCCACTTCGCCAGCCATTTTGATCGCTGACTCCTTCAGTGAAAACGGACTGATTGCGCTGCGGGATCTCGGTTGCGATCTCCATGTCGATGCAACCCTTGACGCGCAGACGCTTCCAGACGCCGTTCGCGATCATCAACCCGACGCCATCATCGTGCGATCGACCAAGGTACCCAAGACGGTCTTCGAGGCCGCCGATCAACTCGGTCTGGTCGTGCGGGCTGGCGCCGGCTATGACACCATCGACGTCGCGAGTGCATCGACACTTGGTATCTCGGTGGCGAATTGCCCGGGTATGAATGCGATCGCCGTGGCGGAACTCGCCTGGGGACTGATTCTCTCCTGCGATCGTCGCATTCCTGATCAGACCGCCGATCTGCAGGCCGGCGTCTGGGCGAAGAAGCAGTATGCCAAGGCCGAAGGTCTGTACGGTCGAACCCTCGGTATCGTCGGCCTTGGTCGTATCGGCCGCGAAGTCGTCAGCCGCGGTCTCGCTTTCGGCATGAGAGTGATCGGGTGGGATCCAAACATGACCAATTCGCAGGCAGCTGCGATGGGAATTGAATACTGCGAAGATCTGCTCGACCTCGCAAGGATGTCCGACGTCATTTCGATTCATGTCGCCGCGGTCGCCGAGACCATGAATCTGGTTGGGCCGGAGTTCTGTGAATCCATGAAGCCGGGTGCCATCCTCATCAACACCAGTCGAGGAAGCGTGGTGGATGAATCGGCGGTCACCCGCGGCATCAGAGACAAGGGCATCCGCGCAGGGCTCGATGTCTTCGCCACGGAGCCCCCGGGCGGCGACTCGACTTTCACCGATGCGATCGTCCAGGAGCCTGGAGTCTATGGAACGCACCACATCGGCGCCTCGACCAATCAGGCTCAGGATGCGATTGCCGACGAAGCCGTGCGAATCATCCGCACATGGATGGATACCGGCGAGGTACTCAATTGTGTCAACATCGCCTCATCAACCCCCGCCTCCACGATTCTGACCGTTCGGCACCTCAATCAACCCGGTGTGCTGGCGCATGTCTTCGAAGTACTTGGCCGCAGTGACAACAACATCGAAGAGATGGAGAACGTGATCTATCAGGGTGGTGAGGCCGCTGTGGCGCGCATACAGATTGACGGGGCAGTCTCACCGGACGATCTCGCCCTGGTCCAAAGCCACGAGGCCGTCCTCAGCGCCACCACGACCATCATCCCGCCTGCGGGCACAGGAGAGCCCCCATGACCACCCCGACCATCGATACGACGACACTGAATTTCTCGGCGGGGCCCGCTGTGCTTCCCGAGCAGGTCATCGAGCAAGCGGCGCGAGACTTGCGGGATCTCGACAATACCGGCATCGGCGTACTTGAACACAGTCACCGTGGAGTCGCGATTGCGCGAGTGTTCGAGGAGGCCAGAAACGACTGTCGAGCCGTCGGTAAGATCCCGGACGAGTTCGAGATCCTGTTTCTACAGGGCGGCGCCTCGATGCAATTCGGAATGGTCCCGATGAACTTTCTTCCGGCCGGGCGAACCGCTGACTACGTGGACACCGGATCGTGGACCAGCAAGGCGATCAAGGACGCCAATCAGGTTGGCTCCACGCATATCGCATGGTCCGGCAAGAAGTCGGGATATCGCAGTATCCCCGCTGACGCTGATATCAACTGGAGCCAAGACGCGGCGTACGGCTACTACTGCACCAACAACACCATCTACGGAACTCGCTGGAATCGAACGCCCGCGACTACCGCGCCGCTCGTAGCGGACATGAGCAGCGACATCTTCAGTCGACCCATCGACTGGTCCAAACACGCGATGGTCTTCGCCGGAGCGCAGAAAAACATCGGCCCCGCCGGCACCACACTGGTGATCATCCACCGCGATTTCATGGACACGGCATATTCGCAACTGCCCGCCATGCTGCGGTACGCCGTCCATGCCGACAAAGAATCGATGTACAACACACCGCCGGTCTTCGCCGTGTACTGCGCGGGGCTCGTCTTCAAGTGGATTCTCTCGCTGGGTGGCATCGAAGCGGTCGAGGCGATCGACGACCGCAAAGCGGCTCTCATCTACAAGGTGATCGACGACTCGGATGGGTTCTACACCTGCCACGCCGACACCGCAGACAGAAGCACGATGAACATTGCCTTCACCAGCCCATCGGCCGACCTCGACGCGGCCTTCATCGATCAGGCCACCGAGGCAGGCATGGTCAATCTCAAGGGCCACCGCAGCGTCGGTGGCATCCGCGCCTCCATCTACAACGCCTTCCCTGAAGAGGGTTGCCAGAAACTCGCCGACTTCATGACGACCTTCGCGGCCGCCAACCGCCGCTGAATGATCATCCAGCCCGGCCCTCCGTCTGCCGTCTGCGGTGGTATCCCCTCAACGCAAGGTTGAAACGATCTCCATCAGGCGGGACGTGTAGCCCGATCCAAACAGCCGAACATGGTTCAGCATGTGCATGGCTTGGGTCGTGGCAATTCGTTCGCGAACCTGTGATGGCTTTGCATATTGCTCCTGCGCCTCGCGCCATGCGTCCATGAACGCCCAGGGAACGCCGCCGAACAGTGTGGTCATCGCCGGGTCTGCCCACGAATCACCGACGAAACAGGCGGGATCCAGCACTGCCACACCTCCCTTCGTGGGCTGAAGATTGCCGGACCACAGGTCCCCATGCAAGAGCGACGGGCGAGGACGGGCCGGAACCAACTCGGGCAGGCAGTCGATCAGTGATTCGACGGCACTGGTTTCCGAGGCAGTGAGCAACCCGGCCTGGATGACATCCCGAAGGAGCGGACGAAACCGATGTACACCGAGATATTCGGGCCATGTTTCGCACCAGGCGGCTGCGAATCGCGTCCCACCGAGCCAAACCTCGTGATCACTGCCGTAGCGGTTGCCCGCATCCACCGCGTGAAGGCTGGCCAAGGAACGCGCCGCTCCAACCCAATCCGCCTGCTCCGTTCGAGGCAGATACTCCATCACCAGTACCGCGGAGGCCTCTTGCTCAACCAAGCCGTAGATGTGCGGCACCCGAACGGTGTCGGTCTCGCACAGTTGTCTGAGTCCGCGATGTTCGGACTGCAGCATCCGTCGACCGTCATCCCCGACCGCTACCTTGCATACGACATGCTCGCCCCCTTCCATTGTCACGAGACGTACGTCGTGAATGCTCCCCCCCGTCAGCGATGCCGCGGACAGCGGCGCGGCCATTCCTAGTTCGTGAAGTGCCGCTTGCACGATCGCCATGTCAATTACTCTGCATTCGCCGAAGTGATTGAGCGTCCGACCGACTTATGCACGCTGCCATCATGAACTGGAGTCGTGCCGCCGAAGGAGCGATCGCATCAGATTGCGGCAACTGGTGTCGAGTAATCCAAAAACGCGGTCAAATCCCTCCGCCCCGCCGTAATAGGGATCCGGGACGTCGAGATCGACTGCATCACTGTGATATGACAGCACAAGCTCCACCACCGCAGGCCCGTTGCCAAGCCTCTTGGTGCTCCGCAGGTTGCCCGAATCCATGCAGAGCACGTGGTCAAACCGCTTGAGGTCGCTCGCGTTGAGTTGACGTGCCGCACCGGATAAGTGGACGTTGCGTGAGGAAGCAACTTCGGTCATCCTCGCATCCGGCGATTCGCCAACGTGCCAGTCATCAGTTCCAGCCGAATCGACTTCAAATCGATGCATCACCCCTTCGGCTTCCGCGTGATGCCGGAAGAGGGCCTCCGCCATGGGGCTGCGGCAGATATTGCCCATGCAGACAAACAGCACTCGGATTGTGTCCTCCTCGCTCATAGGCGCTCTCTTCCTGCGGCACGCCGGCCCATCATCACGCCGGCCACGGCGATGCATCCGAAGATCAGGATGAACACGATGTAGGTCACCATGACTCGAGCCTCACCCGTGATGGAAACGGCGACGATCGATACCCCAATCACAGCGAAGATGGTCTCGATTGCCCACATGCCGAGCACCGCCTGCTTCACCGTCCCGAACTGTCGCTTCAGGATGTGATGCAGATGGTTGGCGTCGGGATCAGATGCCTTGAGCCCTTGGGCTTTCCTCCGGGAGATGGCCAGAATCGTGTCTGCGATCGGCAGGCCAAAGACGATGAGACCAGCAAGTACGAAATGTGTCTGCCCCAATTCGCCAAGCATGAGAATGATCGTGACACAGAAGTAACCGATCAGCAGGCTCCCCGCGTCACCGAGAAAAATCGTGGCCGGGTTGAAGTTGTGGGGCAAGAATCCCAATGTGGCGCCGATCAACGCCATGCACAACGCAATCCTCGCACCTGCAAGCGATGACCCCTCCACCGCCACAACCGATTCGGGCAGTGATTCTTCGAGTTGGATCAAGTCCGCATTCGTCAAATACACCGCCATCAACATTGAAATGAGCAACAAACCACCTCCGATGATCGCGCTCGTGCCGCTGAGAAGCCCGTCCAGACCGTCGATCAAATTGGAGGCGTTGCAACCACCGAGAACGAGGACGGCCACAATGCCCACCCCAACCCATTCCGTCACATTGATCGGGATTCCAGCGATCTCAAACCCCAGTTCACTCGTCCCGAAGAAATACGCCAGAAAACCTGCGGCTGTTTGAGTGCCGATCCCATAGAGCGAGAGTCCCGCCGCTGCGATCAGCTGCCCCATGATCTTGAATCTCGGATCCCAACCCCACACATCGTCCCCTACTCCAGTAGCTGTGATCGCAATCATCCCCAGCGCGATCGTGATCGGAATGGGCCGAAAGGAAGCAGGCATGTCGATCGCATAGCTCGCGGCAATCCCCGCGAGCAGACCTAAGAAAACGGCCACGCCGCCGAGGTAGGCGATCGATCGTCGATGGATCTTTCTCGCTTCATCAGGGCAATCAACGACACCGGTTTCGATGGCAAGCACGCGAATGAGCGGTGTGCTCAGGAGCGTGACAGCCCATGCCACCACCAACACTGGCAGAAACGTGGTCAGCAGCCCACGGATACTCAGATCGCCAATACCACTGGCCGCTGCCGTCGCAATCATGACACGCCCTCGGCAATGATTGTTTGGGCTGTGGCGAGAATGGTGTCATCAAGGGAGAAGGACGGCTTGTAATCGATCATTGAACGCAAACGATTCAGATTTGGCACACGCCGCCGCAGGTCCTCGATCGGACAGCCGTAGTCATCCGAGATGTCCATGAATTCGATCTCGGATGAACTGCCCAGCACATCGATCACTCGACGGGCCAAGTCCAGAATCGAGATCGGAGAATCGTTCCCAACATTCAGCACTGATCCATACGCTTGCGCATTGCCCAACAAGTCCGGCAACATGGACACCACATCCCGCACATCGATAAAGCACCGCTCCTGAAGTCCGTCTCCATGCACTCGCAGCGGCGTACCTGCCAAGGCATGCGCGACGAATCTCGGAAGCACCATCCCCCACCGACCCCGCTGCCCGGAACCGACCGTGTTGAAAAACCGAGCGATGACAACCGGCAGCCCGGCTTCTCTGTGCCAAGCCAGTCCAAGATGCTCGTCTATCGCCTTGGAGCAGGCGTAGGACCAACGCGGTTCAGTGGTCGGCCCGTATACGACATCGTCATCCTCAGCGAATGGAATGTGGACAGACTTGCCGTACACCTCTGAAGTCGAGGCGAGCAGCACCGGGCATCCATGATTCGCCGCAGCCTGCAACACAACAGACGTCTCGTGCACGTTGGTCTCGATACATCGAATGGGGGATTCGACAATCAACTTCACGCCGACGGCAGCGGCAAGGTGGTAGATCCCGGCGAATGGGTTCTGCGCAACGTCGCCCACCAGACGATCTCGAACGGTTCCTTCGAGGAATTCCAGGCGATCGGATGGCAGCCCGGCGAGATTCTCCCTCAGCCCGGTCGAAAGATCATCGATGACGATGACGTCATCGCCGCGTGCCAGAAGCAGACGCACGAGATACCCACCAATGAATCCCGCCCCACCGGTGACCAGTACTTTGTTCACCTCGGGCATGTGCCCCTGCTCCTTCCGAAGGAAATCAGGACTCGTCTTCAGCGTCCTCGTCGTGGCCATAGGTGACCATCAACTCGTAGTTGCGGCGGAAGTACCCGCCAACCGACTGGCGTGGCCTGTTGAGAATACCACCGATGAAATCGGCGGAAGACTCCGCAAACTCACGGGAGATTCTGGCTACGAGACCCCGCTGCTCCTGCTCCGCACGAACAACCAAGGCCGAGGCATCGCAGCGGCCTGCCACCTGCGTCGCGTCGCTTGCGGCAACTGCGGGCGCCACATCGACCAGTACATAATTGTACTTCGTCCGCAATGCAGCCATCACTTCCCCAAAGCGCTCGTCACTGAGTCGCTCCACGAGCCGGGTAGAAACCGACCCAGCCGACATGACAGCGACCCCAAATTCCGTCTCGTGAATTGCGGCATTGATGTCGCATGCGCCAGCCAACACATCCCCAAGCCCCGCCTGCTCGTCATCAAGGCCGAATGTTCCCGCCAGTCGCGGACGTCTGAAGTTCGCATCGATCACGCACACGGAATGACCAACCGAGTGCATAGCGCACGCAAGATTGCCAACAACTGTGGTCACGCCCGTCCCCGGCATGCCACCGGCCAGCATGAGACTCGTATGCCCCTGCTTGGCCATCTCCCGCAGAATGTTCGTCGCGACCCGGCGGCACGACTCGGCCACAACGCTGGTCGGGTACTCGCGAAAAATCATCTCTGGCTCATCCGGCTCCACTGGATCGTCTTCGATATCTGCGATCGCGCCCAACACCGTCATGCCCGGCACGACTGCAAGATCGGCCAACGAACGGACCCGGTTCTCCATCAACTCACGCAGGAAGATCCAAACAAGAAACCCTCCGAAGCAAAGAAAGATGCCAGCCACAATCATGTACTCAATCACCGGAAAACTCGGCTCGCGGGGCAACTCGGCCAAGCCGACTTGGCGGACCCGGCTCGCATCGGAGCGGAGTTTCATCAGGCGAATCGCACTGAGCAACTGCGTCGCATCATCTCGTTGCTTTTCGAGATTGTCCTGCTGGGTCTTCATCGCCTGGTAGCGAGAGGTATCCGCCGCTAGATCGCGAAGCAGGATGTCCTTGGATTCCAACTCCTTCTCAATCTGCTCTATCACTCGCTCCACACGATCGCGTTCGCTGGTCAGCGTCTTGAGCATCGCGTTGAGATTCCGATTGAGAATCTCCGTCTTCTTGATCCGGATCTGCTCCGTAACCGCCCGTACCTGCCGCTCGATTTGACGAACCTGTGGCATCTCCTCGTTGTACTGCTCACGCATCGCACGCTCTTCCGACCGGAGGATTTCCAGACGGTTGGTTTGCTGCATGATGGTCGGATCTTCTTCCGCCAGAACGATGTCCTCGTGCGATGGCTCGATGGATCCTTCAAGCTTCAACGCTGTCTGTTGATACCGCGTCTGAATCGAAGTCAATTCCTGCTGAAAC
>JASMMN010000245.1 GCA_030748155.1 Phycisphaerales bacterium | reverse complement strand
TCAAGGAACTCGTGAAGTTGATGGTGCAGAACGATCTCACCGAAATGGATCTGCGAGACAGTGAGGAACAGGTCACGCTGCACCGACCAAACCACTGGTCTGCCCCGCAGGTGCCATCTACGGTCACTTCGCCGCCGCCGATGGTTTCAGCGGCCACGCCTGCCGAGCCTGCTACAACACCAGGCGATGTCCAGACGGATCGCGGAGGACTCGTTGCCATCGAGAGCCCGATGGTGGGTACGTTCTACTCGGCCGCCTCACCCGACGCAGATCCATTTGTGGCTGTCGGTGGCACGCTTGCCGAAGGCGACATCGTGTGCCTGATCGAGGCCATGAAGATCTTCAATGAGATCAAGAGTGAGATCGACGGCACCATCGAGAAGATTCTCGTCAAGAATGGCGATGCGGTCGAATTCGGGCAGGAAATGATGCTGGTTCGACCAGCTTGAGGCGGACTCCATGTTTGAGCGCATTCTCATCGCCAATCGCGGCGAAATTGCCCTGCGAATCATCCGGGCCGCCAAGGAACTCGGCTGCGAGACCGTCTGTGTGTTTTCACAAGCCGATCGTCACGGTCCCTGGCTCGAGCAGGCCGACCATACCGTGTGCATCGGGCCAGGGCCTTCTTCGGAATCCTACCTGCGGGCCGATCGAATCATTTCAGCCGCAGAGACGATGCATGCCGACGCCATTCACCCCGGTTATGGCTTCCTTGCCGAGAACGCGGAATTCGCTGAGGTCTGTCGCGACTGCAATATCGAGTTCATTGGTCCGAGCCCGGAGGCAATGGCGTTGCTCGGTGACAAGATCTCCTGCAAGCGGATGGCCCGCGAGGCCGGCACGCCCGTTTTCCCTGGGAGCGAAGAGGCAATTGAAGAACCGACCGAAGCGATGGAGGTTGCCCGCGAGATCGGCTTTCCGGTCATCGTCAAAGCGGCGGCGGGCGGTGGAGGCCGCGGAATGCGGATTGCCCGCAATGACGCTGAACTCGCCGACGGACTCGCTGCGGCAAGACAAGAGGCGGCGGCGGCGTTTGGAAATGGTGCTGTCTACGTGGAGAAGTTCCTTGAGCATGCCCGGCACGTGGAGGTGCAGTGCCTTGGTGACAAACATGGGCATGCAGTGCATCTCTACAACCGCGACTGCACTTCCCAGCGGCGGCACCAGAAACTCATCGAAGAGGGCCCGGCCCCCGGCGTCGATGCGAAGATTCGTGATGGTGTCTGCGAGTCTGCCTCCTCGCTCATTCGCAATGCCAAGTACAGCGGGGCGGCGACGGTCGAGTTCTTGATGGATCGTCAACAGCACTTCTACATGCTCGAAGTCAATACTCGCGTGCAGGTCGAACATCCGGTCACCGAAGCGATCACAGGCGTAGACATTGTCAAGGAGAGCATCCGCGTCGCTTCGGGGGAGCCACTGTCAATCCACCAGGAAGATGTTCAGCTCAATGGCCACGCCATCGAGTGCCGCATCAACGCCGAAGATCCAGACCGAGACTTCATGCCCCAGCCCGGTCTTGTGGAAGTCTTCCAGCCCGCAGGCGGTTTCGGTGTGCGGGTGGACACCCATGTGCGTCCCGGCTACCGCATTCCTCCGAACTACGATTCCATGATCGGCAAACTCATTGTGCACGGTTGCGATCGCGCCGAGGCGATTGCGAAAATGAAGCGTGCCATCGATGAGTTCCGCATCGGTCCGATCAAGACGACGCTGCCCTTGCATCGGCGGCTTCTCGGATCCACTCCCTTTGTCGAGCACGACTTCGACATCCACTGGGTCGAGCAGTTGCTCGAGAAACAACCAGACGCTGTCGTGTAGGGTCTCCCGTTGCTCGGCCCGGAATTGCAGATTGCTGTTGCGCGCAGGTTCCCGGCTCATGCAGTGTCAGCGTTTGCTCGGCGGCTCGACCACGATGTTCACAAAGTTTCCGATCACTTCATCCCCGAGTTCAAGTTGATCAAGAGTAGTTCCCACTGGGAGGACGAAGATCAGCGAGAATAAGTCCTCAGACCCGAAGCGTGGGCGGTGGGTGATGTCACTCCATGTGGAAATCTGCTCATCAAAGGTGATGGTGGTGGTGTTGGCATCTCTGAGTTCGAAGCCGCGAGGCGCATATTCGCCGCCGGTTTTGTCGGTCAGCGTGATTCTGCCATTTCCACCGACGATGCGAGACGCTGCAAGGATGTTGGCATTGCTCGTGGGGCCTACCTCGATCTTCACGAGGTTGCGATCTGGATCCGAGATCATCTTCGGCGAGTCGCCTTTGCTGAGAGGATCCTGAATGAGCACCACGTATCCCTTTACTGCTAGTTTGCCTTGACCACGCGACGTGTTGCGATACCGAACAGCATCTGCCCACCGAATGCGGCCGGAGTCTTCGTCGTATTTCACGGGACCAACGAGATCGCTCCGATTCGGTCGTCGACCACGAGGGAGTCTGCCACGCTGGTCCACTTGCCCCTTGTAGATGTTGCCGCCCCAAGGATCCAGGCGCCCCTCGGTTTCCTCGGGGATGTCGGGGATGTCGGACAGGGTGCAGAACACGTCCCAGTCGTCTTCCTCATCCGGCTCATTGAGGTCAAACCGTGTTCCACGAATCTGGAGGAAGCGGGCATCGAAGTCGCCCGGAATCAAGAACAACAGACGAATGTCAGCTTTGGCTTCGTCGCCCTCGGTGATGTAGGCAATCTCGCTTTCAAACTCGAAAAAGCCGAGGAGTCTCTGGTTGGGAGAATTCGCAACTTTCTTCTCAAACTTGGCAAGAGCGCTGTCCATCTCGGACTTGGTCATTTCATCGGCATCGACTTTCCTCTGATAATCTCGCTTTGTTCTGGCAATATCAGGTTTGAACAACTGACCCCAGAATGTTGGGTGAATGGAAGTTGTTTCTCCCTCGGATGAACCGACTAGGCGCAACTGGCTGGAGGCCAAGGCGAGTTTTCTCCCGAAGTCCATTCCACTTGCCTTGAAGTGCATTGGAATCATCATGACTCTTTCACCGCCATCCGGGATGGTGGTTACCAGAGGCGTGGCGATTTCGACGGAGGGTTTACCGCTGGGGTCGTATTCCGGCTGAATCATCTGACCGAAGGATTTGAGATCCGGGCTGGTGTTGCGATCGCGGAGCAGAGAGGCCTGACGATCAAGACCGGGGTTCCAGTCTGCGAGCGGTTGCCCGCCAAGGTCCGGGTGGAGTGCGCCCACGCTGAGCAGTTCAAAGAAGTCGACTGTCCATGTATCCACCGGCAGCCAGAGACCGCTTTCGGGCGCCGCCACGATGCCTTCCTGATTGCGGGCCCAGCCGGTGTGGCCGAGTATCTCCTGTGGCTGGTCGATGAATCCGATACCGATCAGCAGCAGACCGGTTGTCAAGACGCCGGAGATCGCGCCAAGGATTCCCCCTCCCACCATGTCAACCGGCCTGGGTAGCCGTGTATTTCCGAACGCAAGTTTATCCGAGGCCATTCTCAGCAAAGTCAGCGCGACGATGAAGGTTACGAGCAGCATTGTCCCCGGCATCAGGCCGCTCCACCAGGACTTGCTCAGTAAGTTATCGATCACGATCGGTTCCCACCAGGCAAATGCCAACGCACCCGCGGTGATCACGCAGACCAAATGCAGCAATCCGCTGAGGAAACCCTGGTTTGCCCACCAGTAGGCGATGAGCCCGATCAGGATGATGATGGTGATGTCAAGTATGGACATTGGTGAGTCGTACTCTCGGTCTAGCGCTGCTGTTGGGTGGGCTTTTCGGAATTTCCACCAAGGACGCGAAGGATCTCCTCGATCGATGTGATGCCTGTTGCTGCACGCTGCAAACCGACCTCCTGAAGCAGCAGCATCTTCTTGCGGCGTGCTTGCATCATGGCGGCCTTCAGATCACCCGAGGCGAGGATCTGTCGGCACTCCTCATCGATTACAAACACTTCGAAGATTCCGGTTGCACCGGTGTACCCGTCCCCGAGGCAGGTCGGGCAGTCCTCGACGCGGTTGCGGACCTGAACCTGTCCGCTGGCTTTATGGAGTTTCGTTCCCTCGGGAAGACGGAATTTTTTCGGATCATCCGGCGTGTACGCCTGCTTGCAGTCGGGGCATAGCACGCGGGCCAGACGCTGGCAAAGCACCGCTCTGAGCGGCTTGGTGGCTTGATCCACTTCGCCCACCAAGCGGCACCACTCTCGGATGGCACCGGCCGCGCTGTCGGCATTGAAGGTCAGATACTGCAGGGCACCATCCCGACCTGCTCGGGCTGCGGTCTGCGCCGTGTCGGAATTCGGCACTTCAGCCAGCACCACATCGGGATCACGACGCAGGATGGACTGCAGGTTCGTCGCGAAGTCGAGATCAGGGTTCGATGAGGTCCACTCCACGTGATCCACGCCCTCAATCCGTTTTATTGTTCGATGTTCGAGTATCTTGAGGTTGCTCGTGTACGCGTCGTGCTGTGAGATCAGCGAGAGACCGGTGGTGGTGAGCCCTTGCCCCTGTGGCGAGGTGATAAGGACGATGCCGTGGCGGTTGTGCGGTTCGACGAATTCGACCATCGCGGCCAGTTGATCAGGGAGTAATCCGATCGCGTCGATCGGCATCAGGAGAGAATCGGCCTGATCAATGTCGAGCCTGACAACCTGCCCCTTGGTCGATCCGGTGATCGTTACCGTGACGGTGTGGCGGCTCTCCGGGGTGCTCAGCGTAATCTCGCTGGTTTGATGACGCCGGGTTTCAGAGAGATCAAGCCCTGCGATCTGCTTGAGCAGGTTGACAACTTGGCTGCCTTCTTTTGCGTCAAGGGCGTCCTGCTTTATGCGAATGGTATTGGCCACAATGGCCGAGGCCAAGCCTCCGCTCCCGAGCGCAATGTCGATGCGAGCGGCCCGTTCCTCAAGAGCGGGCTGGATCAGGGATTCCAGTAGCAGATAGGTATCAAGCAGTTCATCACCCCTTTCCGGAATGGGGAACTCGCCCTCGGGTCCGTCGAACACCAGCGATGCATCTTGCTTCTTCCGCCGCTTTGGCCGCCTTGTCTTCGCCTCCTCGACACTGGTAGTCTTGCCGGCGAACAACCTGAATCGCCGCTCTTCGGTGACACTGCCGTTGCGAATCTTCCAGTAGATCAGAATGGGGATGAGCATCACCGCGAGGCCGATGAACCATGAAATGTAGAACATGCCGGCAAACAGCATCACGCCGAGACTGATGATCGCTGTGATGAGATGGATGAGATTCCATTTGGTGGCATCGAGCCGAAGTGCGCGAGCGTCGGGATCCAGTCGCGTGCCGACTAGCCAGGCCCATGCGACAAAGGGTGCCCAGATCAACAGGGGTTTCCAAGGGCTCAGGAGAAACACGGCATCGGCGAGCAGAGTCATGGGAGGGGTGATTCCGGGTGCGATTCCGATCAGGAGATGCCCTTGAGGCGCATCTTGAGTTCTTCGGGTTTTGGCGTGGCATCCATTGCAACGCGGTGGTGAATCCACTCTTGCTCCACCAATTCGACCAGGGCCGAAGTGAAGTCCAACATGCCTTCTTCACGGCTTTGCTTGATGACGTCGAGCAGTTCGCCTTCACGGCCTTCGAGAACGTATTTCTGGACAGCTGGGGTACCGAGCAGGATTTCGAGGGCAGGGATTCGTGGTGTGGTATCCGGGTGCAGGGTCTTGAGCAGTTTCTGATAGATGATGGCCCGCATGTTGAAGGCGAGCAGTTTGCGAATCTGCGGCACTTCGCCTTCGTCAAAGAGATCGTAGATACGACCGAATGTCTGCCATGCCGATGATGCGTGGATGGTCCCGAAGACAACGTGTCCCGTCTCAGCGGCGCGGATGGCAGCCTCGAAGGTTTCCTTGTCCCGCATCTCGCCGACGAGCACAACGTCCGGATCCTCACGGACTAGGGCTCGTAGCGCCTCGTTGAAACTCAAGCAGTCGATGCCCACTTCCCGCTGATTGATTGTGGCCTTGGACTCGGTGAAGATGTACTCGATGGGGTCTTCGATCGTGACGATATGGCATCGTCGTCGTTCATTGACGTGCTGGAGCATCGCCGCAATCGATGTGCTCTTCCCGCTGCCGGTGACACCGGCAAACAGAATCAGTCCGCTGGCCGCCAGTGCGATGTCGCCAAGAAGTTCCGGAACATGCAAGTCGTCGAACCGCTTGATTTCGGCTGTGATGAGTCGGCAGGCGTAGGACACCTTGCCGCGGCTCATGAAGATGTTGACGCGGAAGCGATGGGTGTCGTCGTACTCGTAAGCGATATCCATCTGCCCGTGCGTGGCGAACACGTCGTACTGGAACTGGTCGAGCACATCCATGGCAATCTGATGCGTCTCGTCATGGGAGACGCTGGCCGTATCGAGCGGCCGCAACTCGCCTCTGACGCGAATACGAGGGGGTCCATCGGCCTTGATGTGCAGGTCCGACGCGCCATAGCTGATGCATGCTTTGAGGAACTTGCGGAATTGCGTCAGGCCGGTTCCTGGTTCGGTGCCTTGGACATGGTGAACGAGGCGGGCATGGTCTGAAGCCACAGTGGACACGAGCGTGAACTCCTTCTCGGAGGCTCTGGGGCCTCCCTTGCATGCCCCTCTGAAGGGCGTCATTGGAAGGCCTGATCGTACCACACCGTCCATGGCTGGAGGGGATCGGCCACCATGGCTCCTTGACAGGATTCGCCATTGCCCAGATCATCTCAAGATGGAGCGGATATCGATACCGGAAGGCATCACCTTCGATGATGTGTTGCTGGTCCCCCAGCGGAGCGAATTGACGCCCGACCAAACCGATGTGTCCACACAGTTGACGCGGCGGATCCGGCTTGAGTTGCCACTGATTTCGGCGCCAATGGACACCGTGACCGAGTCGGCGCTTGCGATTGCGATCGCCCAAGAGGGGGGGATCGGGATCGTTCACAAGAACCTGAGTCCCGGCGAGCAGGCAGCCGAGGTGGCCAAGGTCAAGCGGAGTCAGAATGGCATCATCGCAGACCCCATCACACTGAGTCCGGATGAGACGGTCCAGCGCGCTATTGATCTCATGAAGTCCCAGCAAGTGTCGGGCTTCCCGGTCACTGCAGATGGATCCGGGCACGGCACGGTTGCGGGCATTCTGACTCGCCGTGACATCAACTTCGTCGAGTCGCCGCAGGATCGTGTGGCCGATGTGATGACGCCTCGGCCACGGTTGGTGGCGGCCCGCCCCGGTATTTCGCTTTCCGAAGCCGAGTCGCTGATGAACCGCGGCCGCGTTGAGAAACTCATACTGCTCGGACCGGAGGATCAACTCGCCGGTCTGATCACGATGCGGGATATCGAAAATGTTCGCAGGCACCCACGCGCGTGCCGTGATGAGCGTGGGCGGCTCCGAGTCGGCGCTGCGGTAGGTGTTCATCAGATGGATCGGGTTCAGGCACTGGTTGAGAGTGATGTCGATGTGCTGGTGGTGGACACGGCGCACGGGCATTCCGAGAATGTTCTGCAATCGGTTCGCGACATCAAGGCGGCGCACGACATCGATGTCATTGCGGGCAACATCGCCACCGGCAAGGCTGCCGATGACTTGATCGAAGCGGGTGCCGACGCTGTGAAGGTCGGCATCGGTCCGGGCTCCATCTGTACGACCCGTATCGTCAGCGGTGTGGGCGTGCCGCAACTCACCGCGATTGCCAATGCCCGCATGGCTGCCCAGTCTCATGGCGTTCCAGTCATTGCCGACGGAGGCATCAGGCAGAGCGGCGATGTTCCCAAGGCCATCGGATTTGGGGCCAGTTCAGTCATGCTCGGCTCGCTGCTGGCTGGCCTTGAAGAGAGCCCTGGCGAATTGGTGCTGCATGGCGGTCGGCGATACAAGACCTACCGTGGCATGGGCAGCATCGGCGCTATGGGGCAGGGGTCTGCGGATCGGTACGGACAGGCTGGCACCGAGCGGACAAAGTTTGTGCCCGAAGGTGTCGAGGGACGCGTCCCGTATCGCGGGGCACTCAGCGACTTCGTCCATCAGATGATCGGGGGCCTCAGGGCCGCCATGGGCTATTGCGGATGCGGATCGGTCGAAGAACTTCAGGAGCGAGCCCAATTCGTCCGCGTCAGTAATGCAGCGTTGGTCGAATCGCACGCGCACGACATTCAGATCACCAAGGAAGCGCCAAATTACACGGCGTCACATCCTCACAGCGAGTAGGCTTGATCATCCCCGGGCAGATCCGGGATCGGTCGGTGGAGGTCTACGATGCATCCAGATCCAGCCAGATTCGAGCCACCTGAGTTGGGGGGGGCTCCTGTGCGGGATCGAATTCTCATGCTTGGTCGCCGAAAGGCGGGCAAGACGGTTTTTCTTTCAAGACTCTATGAGCAGGCGTGGCGTGGCGATCAGGGCCTGCACATGCGGGCCGTGGACGGGGCGCTGCATGAGATCTGCATGGACATGGTCGATCAGTTGAAGGAGGGTTTGTGGCCAGCGGCTACGGCTGGTTCGCTCAGCAGTGGTGTCGATGTCAGTTGGCAGGGGCAGCATACGACGATGGTGATGTTGGATTATCCGGGCGAAGTTTTTCGCCGAGCCTTCGTCGAAGGCGGTGGCGATGAACAGTCCGACAATTTGATCGATCACGTCGATCATGCCGCTGCGGTCATCCTGCTGATCGATCCGAGCAACGTGCATGGGGGAGAGGCTTCTGAAGTTGTCGACGACGACTATGGCATGGTGCAGGCGGTTGAACGCATTCGGCGTGTTTCCGGCGACGACGAGGTGCCCATCGCAGTGGCACTGACCAAGTGCGATGAACATCTCGGGATTGTGCAGGACGCAGGAGGCGCCCGTGGCTTTGTCGAGAAGTACCTGCCGAATCTCGTCAGGTATGGCGGCCGCATGCGGATGTTCGCAACTGCCGCCGTTCGAACTCGACTCGACGCGGTCGGGAGGCCGATACCAAACACGCAGTACGAGCCCGCTGGACTGCTTGATGCCGCGAAGTACTGCATGAAGCATGTCGGCAGGCAGATGGAAGCCGCTGAGCAACGCCGCGCCGAAGCGGCGCGTCTCTTTCAGCAACATGAAGCAGAGAGATTGGATCGCCAAATAGCTCAACGCTCGCGGCAGCAGTGGATCGGTTTTTGGATCGGGGCTGCCGTGTTGGGTTTGGTTTTGATCGGGTTATCACTACTGGTCAGTGTCGGGGCGTTCGAGGGTGCTTCGTCACAAAGTGAGCCACCGCCGCCGGCAGCGGAGCCCGTCATCGCCGACGAAACACCACCCGTTGCGGAGGAAGCGATCGAGCCGCCGGTGATGCCGGAGTCACCCCCACCGCATGGGGTCAAGATACCGCGATATCCATCCGCTGGAACTCCTCCATGATGGCCGGCACTCATCTGCTGGGATCTGAGCGGGGCTACAGCCACTTGGCCGCCTCGCCAGATGTGTCCCCTGCGGAGAGAGCGGCCATCGCCGGGCTCGATGTCGGACTGCCCGCAGGCGGCCGTGCCGAACGGCTGGAGGGGTATCTCGTTGTCGTTTGCCGACCACTGCCGAGCGGGCGGGTTGCGTTGACTCGGTGTGTGGCTGGTGGCATCGATGATGTGGGGCGGAGGACCATTCAGTTCCGTACGCTCATTTTCAATCTCGGCGAATGGGTACTCAAGGCGAGGCACGAGTTGCCCCGCTTGCTCGCGACACCAGCGATCTGGAAGAACCAGGCATTTGAGCGGGGGGCTCCCCTGGGGTTGAGCACTGACGTCCTCGACCGCTCGCCGCCGTCACAGAGTGCCTTGGCACTTGCGTGCATGGTGCGGGATGGCCCTCGTCCGGTCTTGCTTCGGGCGGACGCTGCCACCAATGGAGTTTTGATGTCGATGGTGTCAAGACTCTCTGGCACAGATGCTGGCGAACTGCGTTGGGGCTTGGGATTGGGGCGGGTCATTCCCGACATGGATGTGCTCACGGTCGGGATTGGTGCTTCGGCGATCGGTCAACCGCTCCGTCAGATTGATCGATCACTGGCGGAAGGTTGTGGCACCTGCGGGATCGCCACGCTGCCGCCGCTGCGAGATGCAGATTCTTCTGCCTGTGAATCCTCGACGCCACCCGATCGTTTGCGAACCACCATCGCTCCATTGAGCAACAACCGGGTGGTGGCAGTGGTTTGGCTCGTGCTTCTGGTGATGGTCGGAGGGCTTGTAAGTTATTGGTGGTGGGGGGGCAGTTGGTGGTCGGGGCGGCAAGTGATTCACCATTCGGGAACACCCGCAGCAGATCCATATCCAAATCCGAAACAGAAGGCGGTTGTCGCTCCGAAGCCCACTCTTCCCGGTATTGATTCCGCCCACGACCGAACTCAGCCTCAGGAACTATCTCCATCGTTGCCCTCTCCCGAGTCCCCTGTACTTCTGACACCGGCAGAGGCAAAGGAACCAACGCCGGCGAGTTCCGTGGAGCGGCCTCTGCAGGCCACTGCCAGTGTGCCTCCCTCTCCGCAGCGGCCGTTGGTTCCCGAGGATCCCGCAGAGGTTGCCCAACGGCTCAATCAACTGCACCGGAGCGTTTTGGATACCTTGCTGCCCGAGGGTGCTACGTGCAGCGATACCCCCAGCCAAGCGGTGATGCGCGCATACATCCAAGAGCATGTGTCATCGGTGTGGGATCCGGGCGCAGGCAAGGAGAATGCATTGGCGTATTTGCGTATCTTCGCCCAGGTGGATGCCGATTATGAGACGATCACGTCGTTGATCGACGAAGAAGGGGTGAAACATTGGGGCTCTCGGGCGGCGACGGAGCGATGGCTCAGGGCAGCGGGCCGAAACGAGCGGCAGATCGGTCGGCGAATGCGCGCATTGGATCGCTGTGCGGACGCGGTGCGTCGCATCGGACGAGTGGCCGATGTCCTTCGTGAGACTGTGGCTCATGAAGACTTCGACACGGTTCGTGCCTTTGTGCTTCGCAAGTGGTTCGCGTCGGGATACGCTGATGTCATGAAACAGGACTGGCGGTGTATTGAACCAGCACGACATCTGGTCGATGAGCGGCTTGGGAGAGATTGGCCGGGTGATTCAGCGATCATGCGGATGAAGGAATCTCATGATGTGTTGAAGCCCCGCCGAGACGGTAACTCCGGGCAAGGAGATCGTTGATGAGGACGACAGTAAGTACACGGGTCTGTCTGGCGGGGGTCCTTGTGATCGGTGGTGTGCTGTGTGGATGCACCTCTCCTCGACCAGAGCATGCGACTTCTGCTGCTCGAACATATCGCGTGCGCTCGTCGATTCCTCAATCCCGGCAGTTCAATGCACGCAGCGATCGCGATGCCTCCACCGACAGCAGCCCCGAAGTGCTCAGTAGAAGTTCCGCCGATCGTGGCGGTTATGGCGAGCGTTCGCTCGATAGGTCATCGCCGAAACGCGATGTGGCTACTTCGCCATCTGCGGCCAACTCGAGCCGCCCCAGCGGCGAAACAGTTGCCTTCCAAGGCAGCAGCGAACACGCTCCATCGCCGAATGCGTCGGGAAGCTCGCAGTCCCATGCTGCGGATTCCAACGCGGCCCCGGACGGAGGGCTTGTTCAACCTCAAACTGGAGGTATGGCCGATGCGGGTGACGGTGGTCGCAAGACGGAAGCGAGTCCGTCGCATCAAGGCGAGCAGAAACAATCGTCCGATTCCCCCGAGGGTCATGTTCCGCCGGCAGAGAGTTCTCAGCGGGGGGGATCTGAAGCGGCTTCGGGTGGAGACGGGAACTCCCAGCAGGAGGGGGGGGAGTCGGCTGGCAGCGAAGGGGGTGTATCCGGGGGCGTGTCCGGGGGCACATCTGGGTCTGCGGGAGGAACCGAATCGCTCCCGGAATTGGCGGTCCCATCCGGAAGCGACATGTCGGCGGCTGATTCTCAGAGGGCAGATGACAAGCAGGGTCCGCCTGTATTCCGGGACGGTGGAACCGGCGCTTCCGAGCAGGCATCTGAATCCGAAGAGGGCATCGGTGAGAGTGGCTTTGACTCTTCAAAGGGTGACTCTGCATCCGATGAACAGGAGGCGTCGAGTACCGATGCGGGCGATGAAGGCGGGGGCGATCCGCTCCAAAGCCCCGCCGGTTCAGCCGAAGCGATCGACTCGGCAGGTAAGCGAGCCGAAGATGCGGGGTGGGCCGTTCGTCCAGAACAGATAGATGAGCAAGGTGTCGTCGAGCAGTTGGACGCAGAGGGTCATGGCGGTGGGCAGGCCGGGAGCAGTACCGGCGGTCTTGAGGGGGAAGGCGAAGGTGGGAGTGATGGCAGCGGCGAGGCTGAGGGAGGCGGCGAGGATCCCGGAGAACGGGCTGGCACTCCCGGCATCGGTCAGAGCGAGCAGGACCCCAGCGTGAGCGGGGCAGCGGCGGCGGAACCATCGGCCAGCGAAGGTAAGTTGGAGGATGGTTCGCTCGATGGACAGCGGACCGAAACCGCTGCGAGCGATCAGGCGTCTCCTCATGGGCAGCGGGAAATGACCGAACCGTCCGAGTCCACAAGTGATCGGGCACAGAGCAGCGAGCGACTCGAGTCAGACGAGGCATCCAGAGCGTTGCCAGCCACGCCGAGTGTGGAGCAGTTCGATCCGCCTCTTACGAATTCACAGCCATCACCACCCATTGATGCATCGGAACTTGCGGCGGTGACCGCTCCGCCTCAGCCGATGGGAAGCGAATCGTGGCATCGGCAGGTACGTGGTGCCTGGAGACTTGTGACTGTCCACGATCCAGATCGCGACTTCCTGCCGGGAGGAGCGAGCGAGCGGTTTATCGGCATCGATCCGACCTCGGACATTTTGCGGGCGGTTCTGTTCTGGAATGGGGATGTTTCGGTATCGATGGCTGCCGAGTATTTTGCGGGGTTCCGTCCTAGACTCGTAGAGATCCAGCCGGTGCCACACGCACCTTCGGCGTTTCCCGCCGATCCCGGGCCGCTGCTTGGTGGAGGGACCTTTACTCCGGCCATCTCGCGGCCTCCCTGCGAATTGAAGTGGGTTCGCCAAGGCGATCGACTCACCATCGGCGGTGCAGATTATGAGCCTGCTGATCCCGATGTGATGATCGGTCTGTTGAGTCAGCCCGAGCCGGTCGCTTCTGGCGGAGGAGTTTATGTCGATGGAAACGGAGATGGCGAACAGCCGGGGCAGCCCGTGGTCACGGTGGACTTCTTCGGAGTACAGGCCGAGGGCCGATACTTCTGCTACATCGTGGATGTGTCTGGTTCGATGGACAGCAATGGCGGAATGTTGAGACTCCGAATGGAGTTGGAGCGATCGCTCGCTTCCCTGCCCTCGGGCACGAGATTTGCGGTGCTGCCCTTCAACAGCAAACTCCGTGATCTTCAATCGCACTGGACTTCCGCGAGTCCCGGCAAGGCGAGGGATATTGGACACCGGCTCTCTGGCATTCGCGCTTCCGGCGGTACCAATCCCGCCGGTGCGTTCTCTTGGGCGTTTCAGGAACTCAGACCGCAGCCGGATGCCATTTTCTTCATGACTGACGGTCAGATGAAGGGTGGGGGCGGCGCAGTGCGTACCCAACTCAAGTCGCTGAATGCATCCAATCCCCGCACTCGCATTCATGCCATCGGCTTGGGCAACGACGCGGATGCCAAGTTCCTTCAGCGGGTGGCTGATGATCATGGTGGCACCTACCGCTCGGCGCAATAAGGCGGGCTCTGGGATCTCATCGCGAATCGGGTACTCGCCAGCGGCGTGTTGTT
>JASMMN010000244.1 GCA_030748155.1 Phycisphaerales bacterium | reverse complement strand
TCATCAAGGACAAGAAGCGTATCCTCCCCTGCGCCGCGTACTGCCAGAGCGAATACGGCGTCGGCGGCTACTTCGTCGGTGTCCCAGCCGTCCTGGGAAGCGGCGGCGTGGAGAAGGTCATCGAAATCGACCTGAACGCCGAAGAAAAGGCGCTCATGGACGAATCCGTCAGCCATGTCATGGACCTCGTCGGCACGGTGCGAGAGACGTTTCCAGATCTGGCGTGATTGGGGGTTTCGCGCTGAGCGATGGATCGGGCTCGGCACCAGATCGGTGACGCCGCTGATTGAGCCGTGGGGAATCAGGCACAAAACCTAGCCCGGGAACTTGGCTCCTTTTCTTGCCGTCTGATCGCCACACTAAGCCGATATTCAGCCGATGAGCGAATCGAATACGTCCGGTCCACAGCCTCCAGTTGACGATATCAGAAGTAGTCGTCCTCCCTCCGCCTACGACCTCTTCATCTCCGCCGCAGCCGTAGTAGCGATCGGGGTGCTGATCTGGGCGTGGACGCTCGATCGGGACAGCGAAATCAAAGATCTGCTGATGATCTTCGACTGGGGGTTCTGCGTGCTGTTCTTCGTGGATTTCCTGCACAACCTCTTCACGGCCAAGCGGAAACTGCGATACCTGTACACGTGGGGACCATTCGACCTCATTTCATCGATCCCGGTGATCGGTCCGTTCAGGCTGGCACGCCTTGGAGCGGTCTTCCGCATCCTCCGGATCTTCAGATCTATCCGCATCCTCTCTCAGGTCTATATGCGAGACAAGGCGGCCAGTGTGGTCGCGGTCCTGATGATCGCCGGAATCGGCGCGATCATCGGCGTCAGCGTGGCGGTGCTGCATGTGGAGAAACGCACGCCTGGTGCCTCGATTTTGACCGGCGAAGATGCTGCTTGGTGGAGCGTCGTCACGGTCTCGACGGTCGGCTATGGCGATGTCTCCCCCATCACACCGATCGGACGCGTGCTCGCCGTCGTCCTCATGGTCGTCGGCATCGGCCTCTTCGCGACCTTCGCAGGCGCCATCGCCAACATCTTCATGCGGCAGGTTCAAAAAACAGCCAGCGTCGACTCGCTTGAAGATCGGCTTGTCCGAATAGAACGACGACAACGTGATTTCCATACGGCAGTCCGAGAGCACATGACCAAACAGAACCCGGATGACTGATCAGTTGTCCTTGCTCGACATCATCTCGAGCATGTCGACGCACCGCGTAGCGTATCCGGCTTCGTTGTCATACCAACTGACCACCTTGAAGAAACGGTCATTGAGTTCCATGCCTGCGCCTGCATCGAAAATGCTGCTGTGCGTATCACCAACAAAATCACTGCTGACCAGTGGATCTTCCGTGTAGCACAGAACACCCTTCATGGGTCCTTCTGCAGCAGCCTTCATGGCGGCGTTGATGTCGGCCAGACTCGTGGCCTGCTCGGTTCGGAATGTCAGATCAACACATGACACGTCAGCCGTCGGTACACGCATCGCCATGCCGGTGAGTTTGCCTTTGACAGTAGGCAAACAGAGCGCCACCGCCTTGGCGGCGCCGGTGCTCGCCGGGATGATGTTCATGTAGGCGTTGCGTCCACCACGCATGTCCTTCTTGCTCGGACCATCCTGGGTGGGCTGTGTCGCGGTCGCGGCGTGAATGGTGGTCATCAGGCCTTCTTCCAATCCGAATGAATCGAGAATGACCTTCGTGATTGGTGCGAGGCAGTTGGTCGTACAGGAGGCGTTCGAGAGAATCGTGTGCTTGGCCGGGTCGTAGCCGCTGCAGTTGACTTTGTGAACGAAAGTTGGAATCTCGTCTGGCGACTTGGTTGGTGCCGAGAGCAGCACTCGCTTGGCGCCTGCTTCGAGATGCTTGCTCGCTCCATCGAGGTCCATGAAGAAGCCTGTCGATTCCAGCACGTAGTCCACACCAAGATCACCCCAGCCCAGATTCGCCGGGTCACGCTCACTCAGGCACTTTGTGCTGTGTGCATCGCATACGAGGTTGTCGCCATCCGCGTGAACGCGGTGGTCGAACCGGCCATGCATGGTGTCGTACGAGACGAGGTAGGCAAGATTGTCCGCCGGAACAAGATCGTTGATAGCGACCACATCAAATGTCCCCCGTCGAACTGCCTCGCGGTAGACGAGCCGACCAATGCGTCCAAATCCGTTGATGCCGATGCGAATAGCCATTTGAATGAACTCCCAGGGAGTGAGGGGGCTGAAAAGGCCTTCGTTCTAGTGAAACATGGATAACTCGGTCAGGAACCAGGCCACGGCTCATCAGGTACGCCCGCCACCCGATTTGCCGCCCGGGCCATTGCATAGAGTAGATCGCTACAACGGTTGATCCACTTGAGGGCGGGCTCCGAAACTCCGCCGGACTCGGCCGCAGCAAGGGTCACCATTGCTCGCTCACACCGTCGAGAAGCATCACGGGCCAAGTGCAACCGGGCGGCGAGTTCGCACCCACCGGGCAACACAAACGATCGCTGCTCATCGTTATCTCCATCGATCGCGTTGATATCCGCTTCAATCCCAGCAACATCGCAGTCATCCATCCGCTGCACCTTTGCCTCATGTCCGGTATCCGGTGGTGTCGCCAGGTCCGCCCCGAGCCGAAACACCAGTTGCTGCAATTTTCGAAGCACCGCTTGGGAATCACCATCCTCACAAGCCACCGCCGCGAAGCCCAGGAAACT
This sequence comes from Phycisphaerales bacterium, assembly GCA_030748155.1. Taxonomy (GTDB): domain Bacteria; phylum Planctomycetota; class Phycisphaerae; order Phycisphaerales; family SM1A02; genus UBA12567. Next base: position 570 of record JASMMN010000244.1, on the reverse strand, counting down.
ACAGAGTCCATCAGCCTGCCCATAGGCGACTACCCGTGGGTGGTCCTTCGCCACCCGAGCACCCCCGAACAGGCCGGTTGTCCCATCATCGCCAGTACCGGTATACAGCCGCATCCCATCAGGATACGGCCGATGCCCCCCGTGCTGCGACTCCGAGAGACCGGATGGGCCCCCCAGCGACGTACGCTCCCCAACAATCTGCTGTCGATGGCCAGCACGGCAACGGCGTAGAACGGCTCCAGCGACATTCGTGAGAATTCGAATGGGGGGGTGATTTATCTGTTTGGTGAACAAGCACTTGCGTGGATGCCATCGCCGCAATCCCTTGCTGCTCAGCACGATCCTCGATCCGTTGGATCGTTATGGTGCCTAGACATGAGTGAACCAAAGCGTGAACACTTCCCGCCCACTCTGAACACCTGGATCGGTCTCCAGATGGGGGACGGAACGATGGGCCGCGGCGCCATCAACCGCCATGTGATGGAGGCTTATGAGGAACCGCTTCGCATCTACTTCATGGGGTCGAGTTGGCGGTCGCTTGGTGAGCCGCACGAGATCATCAACGGCTTC
>JASMMN010000243.1 GCA_030748155.1 Phycisphaerales bacterium | reverse complement strand
GCTCGGCGACCAGTCCCCAATGATCGGGGCGTTGAGGCCTTGTGGTGGGATGGCATCCTCCTCGCCAAGCTGCCAGAGCGCCGCGTTGGCGAGCAGTCGCCGCAGGTCCTCGCTTGACCAGTCTTGGGAGGCACCCATCGTGGTGACCAAGATCCGTTGGGTGGTGCCGGTCGGCATCGGACGCTCGCGAACCCACGCGATCGGCTGCATGGGGTTGTTCCTTGCGTCATCGACGGGACTGTCGGTGGGGGACATGCCGCTGAGGATCGCGCCGCGAAGGAGTACAACTGCGTCATCGGGCAACGCGTTGACTGCGTACACATCGGTCGGGCCGAACACATCATCAACGCCCCGCAGTACCGGGTGCGATGCGTTCGCCTCTTCGATGATGCCGCGTGTGGCCTCGCGCCCATGGCCGCCATGGTGCGCAACCCATGTTTCGCCGAGTACCCGCCTACCGAATCCACCGGCGTAGTTCCATGACCAATCGGCATACGCCGAATCAGACTCCGCTGGGTAGGAGAACGCATGGGTGGCAGTACGGATGCCGGTGAGTGGCTTGCCTGAACCCACGTATTCGACGATGTGTTTCATGTCGGTGTCCGAAAGGTGGCGGAACCGCAACTGGAGTATCAGCAGATCCGCGTCATCGATCAAGTGAAGGCCCGGGATGTGTGACGATTCATCGGGATCGATCATCCCGGTCTCTTGATTCTGGCTGAAGAGTACGATCGTCTCAAAACCGAGTGCATTGAGCGTGCGAGCGAGCATCGGCATCGCTTCTTCGGAGCGGTATTCCTCGTCGCCGGCGACCAGCACAATGCGGCGGCCCCGACCCGGTGTGATCGAGGCACTTCCTGCGTAGCGCACCCACTGAGCCGGTGGGGACTGCACGCAGCGAAACCCGAGGTGGCTCAAGGCACTGTCCGTTGTTGCCGACATCTTGGCGCTCGGACGATAGGACTCACAGGTCGTGACATGGCACAGGTGCGAACCGCCTTTCTGCACGCGGACGTCCTCGGCGTATGGGACCTGAGGATCGTGGGCGGTGGGCGGACCGGTGGGGTTGCGACAGGCGGCGGCGTCTTCCGCTCGCTGGGCATAGGTGTCCGGGCGATATCGATCCGAAGTCCACTCCCACACATTGCCGGCCATGTCGTAGAGGCCCAGTTCGGTTGGCGGGAATTGCTTGACCGGTGCCAGGCCGGCGAACTGATCCTGCGAGGTGTTGCCGTGCGGGAACGGACCCTGCCAGATGTTCGCCATGTGGATGCCACCCGGTGTGAGTTCGTCCCCCCACATGAACGGCTCGCCGTCGTGTCCGTACCGCGCGGCACGCTCCCACTGTGCCTCGGTCGGCAACTGTTTGCCAGCCCACGTGGCGTAGGCGTGCGCGTCGTCCCACGACACATGGACCACCGGCCAATCGTCGCATCCCTCGATGGAACTTCCCGGCCCTGCAGGATGCCGCCAATCGGCTCCCGGCACCATCTTCCACCACTGGGAGACGTCGCGAAGATCAACCGGACCATTCGTGGGCGTGAACACGGCGGAGGCTGGAACAAGGTCGGCATCGTCCGGCTTCTGCGTTCCGGGGCGGACCTGGTGCTTCAGGGTATTCCAGTCGACCGGCCGCTCGGACGTCGTGATGTACCCGGTTGCCTCGACGAACTCAGCGAACTGCCGGTTCGTGACTTCCGTCTGATCGATCCAATAGCCATGGACCTGCACGCGGTGCGGTGGATGCTCGTCCGGCCGCGCAGCCGCGGCATTCGAGCCCATCGTGAAGGTACCCCCAGGGACCCATCGCATTCCAGGAGGTCCGTGGACGCGATCCATGAACCGAATCGCAGCCTCGGTGGGTGGGTGTCCAGATTCTCCGATCTTCTGATTGATCTCGGCATGGGTGTCGCCGGGCGATCCGAGCACGTCGGCCTCGACGCCGGCCTGACGCAGTGCCGCTCCAAATGCCGCCGATCGACTTCGGCTTGCGAGCCGGTCGGTGTGCGTGATCAGAAACGGCGGAATGCCAGTTCCTGATGCCACATGCGTCTGGGGCGATGCGTCCCGGTGGAGATCCTGATCATCCGAGAAGGCGTCCCGGTAGATCTCATGCAGCACTCGCTCGGCCCCGCGATGGGCGAGCAGCGATGGGATGTCGTAGCCGGCGCCGTCGAGCAGAATGACGCCGCCGAGCATATCGAGCGATGCGTTGTGCGCCGCGAGGTACGTCGGGTCCGTCGCCACCAGCGCTGCGAGATGGGCGCCTGCGCTGTGGCCCATCAGCACGATCGTCTCGGGATCAACGCCGTACTCGCTGCCATGCCGGCGGAGCCACGCGATCGCGGCGGCGACATCTTGGACATGGGCCGGGTGCTGCACTTCCGGTGTGAGGCGGTAGTTGATGGAGGCCAGTGCCCATCCTCGCTCGGCGGCGAACGCGGCCTTGCCGGCGCCGCAGTTGAGCGTGGCCTTGTCGCCGATCCTCCAGCCTCCGCCGTGGATCATGATGAGCAGCGGGTGTGGACCCGCCGCATTCGGAACATACAGGTCGAGCCGCTGAAGGTCATGGTCGCCATAGGCCAGATTGGCATCGAGCGACACGCCATCCGGCGGCGAGGCGGTCGGTTTGGATGCGCGGCCGATGGTCCCGGCCGCCCCAAGCCCTTCGATCCACGTGATGCGCCCGTCGCCGTCAAGATCAAGGCGGGCGAAGATGCGGGGGCGTGGCAATTCATCGGGCGTGACAACCCCGTCGTGGTTGCGGTCGAGTTGCACAAAGCGGGCCGTGTAGCGATCGGTCGGCGCGGTCTGCATCGGCTCGAGCATCGCCAGCAGCAGGACAGCCTCGATCACAGCCCAATCGCCGCCGCCTCGGCTTGGGCGGCGAGCGCTCCGAAGAAACAGTCGCGGCGGTGCCATTCGGGCGACGGTGCTGAACCATATCGTGGCTGATCGGGATTCGTCGAGTGGATGGTGTTGCCTGGAGTGTCGAAGATGGGCCGCACGCCGGCGGCCTTCAAGGTACCGAGAAGTTGGTCGCTGAGGTTCCTGCTCATGGTGTCCCTCCCCTAGGCCTAGTGGAAGCGTACCCGCATTCGTGGCCGCCCGGTGCGGTAGAATGCGTCGCTCTGCGAATCACAGAGATTGTCATGGAGCACCCGCACCAATGCAGCCCACACCCACCATCGTCTATACCCACACCGACGAGGCGCCAGCCCTGGCAACCTACTCCTTTCTTCCAATTGCCAAGGCATTTGTAGGATCGTGTGGTATCAATTTGGAACTTCGGGACATCTCCCTTTCGGGGCGAATCCTGGCGAAGTTTTCCGATCGTTTCCCGGAGGAGTATCGGGTTCCAGATGTGCTCGCCGAACTTGGCGAACTGGTCAAATTGCCCGAAGCAAACATCATCAAACTTCCCAACATCAGCGCGTCGATTCCACAGCTCAAGGCAGCGATCAAGGAACTTCAGGAGCACGGCTACGACCTGCCGGATTATCCGGAAGATCCCGAGACGGACGAAGAACGGGCGATCAAGGAGATCTATGACAGCGTCAAGGGCAGCGCGGTCAATCCGGTGCTTCGCGAGGGCAATTCGGATCGGCGGGCTCCGAAGGTAGTGAAAGAGTATGCCCGGGCGCATCCGCATCCCATGGGCGTTTGGTCCGCCGACAGCAAGACGCGGGTCTCCACCATGAGCAGTGGCGACTTCTTCCACAACGAACAATCGGTGACCATGGCCAGCGACACGACGGCTCGCATCGAGCATGTGGCACCGGACGGGACGGTGACGGTACTGCTTGATGGACTCGACCTGCTCGCCGGTGAGGTTCTCGACGGCACCTTCATGAGCAAGCGGGCCTTGGAGGCGTTCCTGAGGGAGCAGATCGAGGCGTCCCTCTCCGATGGGGTGCTGTTCTCGCTGCACTTGAAGGCGACGATGATGAAGGCGTCCGATCCTGTCATCTTCGGCGATGCCGTTCGGGTGTTCTTCGCCGCGGTCTTCGACAAGCACGCCGAGACAATCGATCGGCTCGGTGTCGACGTCCGCAACGGCCTCGGTGACCTGCTCACGCGAATTGAGGAACTGCCCGAGAGCGAGCAACGGGCGATTCGGGACGATATGCAGGCCGTTCTTGACGAGAGGCCACCCATTGCGATGGTCGACTCCGATCGGGGCATCACCAATCTGCATGTCCCGAGCGATGTCATCATTGATGCCTCGATGCCTGCGATGATTCGCACTTCGGGACAGATGTGGAATTCAGAGGGACAGCAACAGGACACCAACGTCGTCATTCCCGACAGCAGTTATGCGGGCGTGTACGAAGCGGTCATCGAGGACTGTAAGGAGCGGGGTGCCTTCGATCCAACCACCATGGGCAGCGTGCCCAACGTCGGGCTCATGGCTCAGAAGGCTGAGGAGTACGGGTCGCACAACAAGACCTTCGTCATGGACGCGGCCGGCACGGTTCGTATTGTCGCCGGTGGCGGAACGACGCTGATGGAACACGAGGTCGAAACGGGTGATATCTGGAGGGCTTGTCAGACCAGAGACGCGGCGATCCGTGATTGGGTCAGATTGGCCGTCACACGGGCGGAGGCCACAGGATCACCGGCGGCGTTCTGGCTCGACACCGCTCGGCCCCACGATCGGCAACTCATCGAGAAGGTGCAGACATATCTACAGGATCACGACACCGACGGGCTGGAGTTCCAGATTCTCGCCCCGGTCGAGGCCGCTCGATACTCACTCGAGCGTATTCGTCGCGGCGAAGACACGATTTCGGTTACCGGCAATGTGCTGCGAGATTACCTCACCGACCTGTTCCCCATTCTCGAAGTCGGCACCAGCGCCAAGATGCTCTCGATCGTCCCGCTGATGAACGGAGGAGGGCTCTTCGAGACTGGTGCCGGCGGGTCGGCCCCCAAGCATGTGCAGCAGTTCGTGAAGGAGAATCACCTGCGGTGGGATTCGCTCGGTGAGTTCCTGGCGCTGGCCGCATCGCTTGAGCATCTCTCCGGACGTGGGGGAACACCCTACGCCCGCGTGCTCGCATCCACACTTGACGAGGCGACCACGAAGTACCTCATGAACAACAAGTCGCCCTCACGGAAGTGCGGCGAACTCGACAATCGCGGCAGCCACTTCTTCGTGGCGCTCTACTGGGCCGAAGCACTCGCGCAGCAGGAGATCGACGATGAACTCGCCATCCGATTCACGAAGATCGCCAAGATGCTCTCTGACGCGGAGCATGCGATCGTGACGGGACTCATCGAGTGTCAGGGCCAGCCGCGGGACATCGGTGGCTATTACCAACCGGATCCGGCGCTCGCCGCCGAGGCGATGCGGCCCAGTGAGTCGCTCAATGAAGTGATCTCCGGAATTCTGGTTGCTTTGCTGATCGATCAGGTTGCCGCGATGGAGTGATCAGTCGGACCACCACGATCGAATGTTCGCCCAGGTGCGTGGTGACAAAGCCAGACAGATCAGTGCGATGCCGATGGCGACCGCAATGAAACGAACCGTTGGATCTGCCGGCTCCCAGAGCAGTGCGGCCAAGATGCCGGCAATGCCGACCCATCCCATGGCCGGCCGTCTCCATGTGTTGACCCAGTTACGCATCGCCCATTCCCTGCTGCATTCGAACTGTGGCAAGGATACCCAGCGTTCTGGAAAGCCGCTGAAGGGGCCTGTGGAGGAGCAGAGGCTCGGATGGCATCTCCATTGTCTCCCCGCACTTGCATCTCCATCGTCCCAGCAGGGATACTGCCCCGATGCACATCCGCACCTTGACGGCCTGCCTCGCCTGTCTGGCCACTTCGATCTTCGCAGCCGGCAATCCGCTTGCAACCCTTCCTGAAGCCGACGCATCTCGGATTCATCGACAACTGCCGGGCGTCGTGCTTGGTCCGGCCAAGGGGGTGCCACCACTCTCGAAGGTCGAGGATTGGTATCCGCTGCAGAATGCTACCTTCGGATACGACCGTCCGCTCGACGCCGGGAAGAAGGCGAAACTCGTCTTTTCCTCTGGCGCCCGTGCTCCAGGGATGCCAGTCGGCTCGCCCGGTGGTGGCTGGATGATGACGGTATCCGATGGCGCGACCCGGTATCTCAGCGAGCGGACCGACAACGCAGGCATTGTGATTCCAAGCGAGGTATCCACGACCAACGGTCTGCTCATCCGACTCAATCCCCCCGAGCCGGTGGTTCTCACAGGTCTCAAGCCCGGTGAAGTCGATAGCCGTGATATCAAAGTCAAGATCTACGATGTGCACGACCCGACGGTGGTCACGCATTCCGGAAGTGTCACCTGCAAATGGACCGACCTCGGCGGCTGGCGGGTGAAGGTGCCGCACGGTGAGTACGACACGCGGCTCATTCGATTGACCTACGAGGGCAGTGTCGGTCCGGCCTCAGTGAGCGCCCAGAAATACTTCTTCCTCGCCCCTAGTATTGGAGTGGTTGCCTTTACGGATGCCCGGGAGATCTCCGCATTTCTCTTCTTCAACGACGATTCCGACCACGGCGGCGTGCTGCGGTCCGTCAAGAAGAAGTAGAGGCGTCAGATATCACCGCAGATCAACCGAGGCACGTCAGCACCTTGGTGTACATTCTCGGGGGATACCCGATTCCCGTTGCTACCCCGCCAATGCTCGTGGGAACAGAATGTTGTTCTCAAGATGGATGTGCTGGTGCAGATCGACCTCGAGTTGTTCCAGACCGGCCCACAAGGCCCGCCACGTATTGCACGCGTCGGATCGTGGCGTGTAGTCGTCGGTGAGTGATCGCATTTGCCGAAGCGCATTGCCCGCGGACTCGTGTTCGTGTTCCATCACCGACACGGGGCCGGTGGCGAAACTACCTTGCCCTGCTTGAATCATCGGAAACAGAATCTGCTCCTCTTTCATCATGTGTTCGGTCAGTTCGGCTCTGAGTCCGAGGAAGACATCGAGTAGTTCCGCGAGTCGCTCTGGGTCTTTCTCGCCGTGGACCGTATTGACCTTGCGAAGCATGGCTTCAAGGCGTGGGAGTTCCTCATCGAGGCTGCGGTGGTATGTAGCGATGATGTGGTCAATGAGAGCGTCGAGCGGGGCCGCATCCCAATGAGCAGCGGTATCCGGATCGCTGACAACCTCCTGTTCGATCTCGGAGAGGATGGTGGCGGCATCGATCCCCTTGGCTTGGCAGACGTCGCTGAGCGTCTTGCCGCCACCGCAGCAGAAGTCGATCTGGTGGCGTGCGAAGACGCGGGTGGCCAGCGGATGATGCGAGGCGATGTCGCCGACGGGCGTTTCGAGGGTGATGGCCATGTGGTGGGAGGCTCCTGGTGGGGGTTGTTCGCGGGCTGTGAGGGACCGCATAATACAGGAGAATCTTGTCTAGATTTCGAAATCGATGGGTGTCCAGGTTCTCCGCCCGCGGGGCGGTTGTGGGGGCGTGGGTGCGGGTCGATCCCCTCCAGACCCCCAATTAGGGCGGAAAAAATCAATTGGGGATATCTAGACAAACTAGTCGTCGATCTGTATTGTGCCTTCGTTCACGAAGTAGGTTCCGCGTGGCAACGACAGGAGCGCAGGGTCTATGGGCAGCACAGAACAGGCGGTTTCAGAGCGACTCGCCTCGCTCCGAGATCCCAGAACCAAGGCCGATTTGATGTCGGCTGGCTTGGTGACAGGTGTCACTGTGGACGAGCCGATCGTTCGCGTTGAACTTTCATCGCCCCAGGGCGATGCCTATGAGCACGACGCACTCGCCGCAGCCATCAAACGAGAACTCGGCGGTATCGAGGGCGTCGATCGGGTGTACGTGAGTTGGCCCAAGGACGCCGCCGGTGCCTGCGGTCGTTCCAATGGCCAGTGCGATGACCAGGCGTACTCGCTTCCAGTGATCGATCCGGAGACGGCTCGTCTTCAACAGGCGGGAATTGCCGAGGACGCTGGATTCGGTGAGGGCGGCCCCGAGCCACTGCCATCGCCCGAGATGGATCTTCCGGACGAGCACTGGGATGGTTGGCCGCGTGTTCCGCAGTGGGACATCGATCCGACCGACGC
>JASMMN010000242.1 GCA_030748155.1 Phycisphaerales bacterium | reverse complement strand
TGGTACTTCGAATACCACAACGCGTGGTATCCGGATGTCGACGACACGGCGCAGGTGGCCATGGCGCTGCGACGAACCGGCAGCAAGGCCGCGATCGCCGCAGGCAAGCGAGGCGTGAAATGGCTGCTCGCCATGCAGAACGACGATGGCGGCTGGGCAGCCTTCGATCGCACGAAACATCGGCAGGTTCTGGATTACATCCCGTTTGCCGACCATAACGCGATGCAAGATCCTTCATGTCCAGACATCACCGGTCGGATCCTGGAGTGTCTCGCATGGCACGGCTACACGACCGAAGATGACGTCGTGCATCGAGCGATCACGTACATCAAGCGTGAGCAGACATCCGAGGGTGCCTGGATCGGTCGGTGGGGCGTGAATTATCTCTACGGTACGTGGCAGGCTCTGCTTGGTCCGATCCGGTGTGGCGTATCGCCCGATGAAGCGTGGGTACAGCGGGCCGGCACCTGGGTATCGAGCGTACAGAAACACGATGGATCCTTTGGCGAAACGGCGGATTCCTACCTAGATCCTGCGCTCAAGGGCACGGGCATCAGTACGGCGAGCCAGACGGCATGGGCGGCGATGACGCTGACCGAGATCTTCGGCGCAGATGATGAACGATCCCGCCGCGCCATCGAATGGCTCTGCAATTCACAGTTGATCGAGGCTACCGACGAAGATTCCGCAGGTTCATGGTCTGAGAGCGAATACACGGGCACCGGGTTTCCGAGGGTCTTCTATCTTCGATACCACATGTACCGGCTGTACTTTCCCCTGATGGCGGTGGCGAAATGGCAAGGCCATGTATCCGGCCACCTTACTTCACCTCAAAACGGAGTTGCGTTGTGATAACTGACGCGGCATGCAGTCGCAGGGTGCGTGAAGGTCAGTTCCGTTGCATGCAGACACAGCCGGCCTGACATCGCGGCAACTTCCGGGGGGGCGTAGAGATCGTCGCCAAGAATGGGGTGGCCGATGTGTTGCAGGTGCAGACGCAACTGGTGGCTGCGACCAGTCCGTGGCGTGAGTTTGAGTCGCGTCCGGTCGCCGAGCCGTTCGATGATTTGCCAAGCGGTTTGTGATGACTTGCCTTGAATCGAGTCAATGCATTGTCGTGGCGGGTTCTCTAGGTCCTTTCGCATGGCTGCGTCAATGAGGCCCTCATCTTCTGGTGGTTCGCCGAACACGATGGCCTCGTAGTGCTTCTCGACGAGTCGGTCTTGGAATTGAATGCTCAGCGAGCGATGTGTATCGGCATCGAACGCCATCACAATCACGCCAGAGGTATCGCGGTCGAGGCGATGTACGATGCGGGCACCTGGGAAGGCCTTGGCTGCCCGGGAAGCGAGACAATCGGCTTTCTCAGGGCCGATGCCTGGTACCGAAAGCATGGGGACTGGTTTACTGAATACCACCAGCCACTCATCCTTGTGCAGAACGCCGGGGAGGCCGGGTGGGGCGTTGGGATGGTGGCCGTCGTTGTTCATGGTGGGTGGCTATCGTAATGGTCCCGCCATGACTCGTTGCGCACTACTTCTGTTTGCCACGCTGCTGTTTGTTTCTATGGGCTGCGAGACTCGGCGTATTGAGTATCGCAAGCGACCATCGTGGGTTCGCCTGATGGGTGGTGATACGCCGGATTCGACGATCACGGAGGACGGTACCGAGATTCGGTGGATTGAGGATCAGTCGCCGGAGATTGATGGATTCGAGCAGACGATCGGGCAGGAACAGGTTCGCATCCGCATCGACAATGAGGACGGCAGCGTTGCGTTGAGGAATGTTGTTCCGATGCATCTGGTCATCAACTTGCTCGAGTGCCTGCGTCGCGCCGAATACAAGGTGATCTGGGAGCAACTCATCAGTGAGGCGCAGCGGGAGTGGTATGAGGACCGGGGAGAGAATGGCTATGAGGAGTTCCTTGAGTACTTTCAGCGCAACCGCAAGCCCATCGCGAGCATGCTCAACCGAATGCAGGCCGGGAAGGTTTACGGTGATGTGATCATCGATGTAGGCGATCGTGGAGGGACGATTTCGCTCCGTCGCCACATAGCCTACAACTTTCCGCTCTCTGTACTGCAAATCGTGCGTGAAGACGGCGAGTGGAAACTCGAGAACATCCGGTGAAAGCGGCGACTTTGTCGCCGCAGCCGGGTAGACCGTTGGCAGGTGAGCGGTCTACTCCCCTCCATCCGCTTGCGAAGAGAGGTGGTGTGGAGCAGCGGAGAGGGTGTTGACGCCGCGTTCTATACGCTGGCCTCCTCCGGCTGATCACCATTCTCAGACTCGACGGTTTCTTCGGATTTGGGGAGCGGTTCCGACTCGAAGCTGAGGTGGTCATCGCCTTCGTTGTGGGTGACCTTGATCATATGCCCTTCGCCATATTGGCCTGCAAGCAGAGCCTCTGCGAGCGAGTCTTCGATGTAGGTGCTGATAGCGCGGCGTAGCGGACGGGCACCAAAGTCTGGGTTGTAGCCCTTCTCGATGAGGAAGTCCTTGGCCTTTGGCCCAAGTTCCATATCCATCTTCTTGTATCGAAGACGATTGCAGACCTTGGCGAGCTCCATGTCGATGATGCGGTAGAGGTCGTCCCTGAGGAGCGGACGGAACACCACCGTATCATCGAGGCGGTTGATGAACTCGGGTCGGAAGAACTTCTCGATTTCACTCATCAGAGACGCGCGAACTTTCTCGTAATCCTGGACCTCTTCACGTTTTCCGAAGCCGAAGGAGGCGCCGCCCTTGATGAGGTTTGAGCCGATATTGCTCGTCATGATGATGATGCAGTTCTTGAAGTCGACCTTGCGACCGAAGGAGTCGGTCAGGCGGCCTTCCTCCATGATCTGCAGCAGCATGTTGAAGATATCCGGGTGCGCCTTCTCGACTTCGTCGAGGAGTACGACGGCGTAGGGCCGCCGTCGGATCTTCTCGGTGAGCTGGCCGCCTTCTTCGTAGCCGACGTATCCGGGAGGAGCACCGACCAGTCGCGAAACAGTGTGCTTCTCCATGTACTCGGACATGTCGAGATAGATCATCGCGTCCGGATCGCCGAACATGAACTCGCTGAGCGCCTTGGCAAGCAGCGTCTTGCCAACGCCGGACGGGCCGACGAAGAGAAATGAACCCATCGGGCGGTTCGGATCCTTCAGGCCGCTGCGGGCTTTGCGGATGGCGCGGGCCACCTGTTCCACGGCGTCATCTTGACTGACCACCGTTTGGTGGAGTTCCTCTTCGAGTTTGAGCAGGCGGGCCGACTCGGCTTGTTCAAGGCGGGTCAGCGGCACACCTGTGATCTTGGAAACCGTTTCCGCGATGACATCAGCATCGACGGTACCGACGACATCGCTCATGCGATCTCGCCACTCCTTCTGAACGGTGTCCTTCTCAGCACGTGTTTTTTCGGCTTGGTCCCGCAGATCAGCAGCCTTCTCGTAGTCGGCAGCCTTGACGGCCTCCTCCTTTTCGACAGTCAATAATTCGATGCGGCTCTCAAGATCGGCCAGATCCGGCGGCTTGGACATCGATCGCAGGCGGATCATCGCACCAGCCTCGTCGATGACATCAAGGGCCTTGTCCGGCTGGACACGGGAGGGCATGTAGCGTGTGGAGAGTTCGACGGCTTCGTCAATGGCACCATCCGTGATCGTGACGCGGTGATGTTCTTCGTACTTTCCTCGAAGCCCTCGAAGGATTTTTACCGTCTGCTCGGCGCTTGGTGGTTCAACGGCGATGCTCTGGAAACGCCGCTCAAGAGCGGAGTCCTTTTCGATGTATTTGCGGTATTCATCGAAGGTCGTGGCACCGATGCACTGGATTTCACCGCGAGAGAGGGCGGGCTTGAGTACGTTGGAGGCGTCGATCGCGCCTTCAGCGCCACCCGCACCAACGAGCGTGTGCAGTTCGTCGATGAAGAGGATGACGTTCTTGGCGCGGCGGACTTCGTTCATCACCGCCTTGATGCGCTCCTCGAACTGGCCGCGGTACTTGGTCCCTGCGACCATCATCGCCAGATCCAGCACCACGACGCGGCGGTCATGCAACAGATCGGGCACGGCTTTGTCGATGATGCGTTGCGAGAGTCCTTCGATGATGGCCGTCTTGCCGACACCCGCCTCACCGAGCAGAACCGGGTTGTTCTTGGTGCGACGGCAGAGGATCTGTACAAGACGTTCGATCTCGTCGCTGCGTCCGATGACTGGATCGAGTTCGCCGATCTTGGCCAGTTCGGTCAGGTCGCGACCGAAACTGTCAAGTGCCGGTGTCTTGCTCTTGCCGCGTCGCGGGGAGGGGGATGAGGGGGATTCGTCCGGACCCTCGCCGATATCTTCCATGTCCTCGGATTCGAGGCCGGCGCCGAGCAGATTGAGGACTTCTTCGCGGCCTTCTTCGAGTTTGACGCCGAGGTTCATCAGCACTTGGGCGGCGACGCCATCCTGCTCACGCAGCAGTCCGAGAAGGAGGTGCTCTGTACCGACATAATTGTGGTTCAGATGCCGCGCTTCCTCGATGGCGTATTCCAGCACCTTCTTGGCTCTTGGCGTTTGGGGGAGTTTGCCCATCGTCACCATCTCAGGGCCGCTCTTGACGAGCTTTTCGACTTCAAGCCGGACCTTGCGAAGATCGATCTCGAGCGCTTTCAAGACGTTGGCACCGACTCCAGAGCCCTCCTTGACCAGCCCAAGCAGGATGTGCTCGGTGCCGATGTACTCGTGGTTGAACCGCTGGGCCTCCTGATTGGCCAGAGCCATGACCTTGCGTGCGCGGTCGGTGAGGCGTTCAAACATCGAAACTCTCCAGATAGAGGGCCAAGTCAGGGGTGAACCGGACATTCTGACATCGGGATGATGCGGCAGACGTTCCAGTCTATTCCGAAAGTGTCCAAGATTGTGGCTTTCGAGGGCGGAGATGCGGGAACAGAGCCTCTTCTCAAGCGAGGGCTCCGGCTGGGGTTGCAGTATCGAGGACACCATCCACGAGGTGGATCGCCCGATCCGCCCGATCGGCGATCAGGTGGTCGTGCGTGACCATCACGATCGTGAGGCCATCACGGTGGGCCTCGCTGAGTAGTTCGAGAATCTCGCCGCCGGTGTGCTCGTCAAGATTCCCGGTGGGTTCGTCCGCGAGCAGCACCTCAGGGTCATTGGCCATGGCACGAGCAATGGCGGTGCGTTGCCGTTCGCCGCCTGAGAGTTCCCGGGGTCGGTGGTTCAGCCGGTGCGAGAGTCCAAATCGATCGAGCAGCATCGTTGCCCGCCGCCGGGCCGGTCCGCTGCCGACTCCGCCGGGTACGAGTCCGGGCAGCATCGCATTCTCCAGCACCGTCAATTCGGGAAGGAGGTGGTAGAACTGAAAGACGAAGCCGATCGTGCGAGCGCGATACCGATTGAGATGTCGTTCGGAACGACCCGCAAGCGGCTGCCCGTCGTGCAGCACCTCACCACCGTCACGATCTGGCCGATCGAGTCCGCCGAGCACATGCATCAGCGTGCTCTTGCCCGAACCGCTGCTGCCGAGCACGGCGAGGAACTCACCGCGATCGACGTGCATGCTGCATCCTTTGAGAACCGGAACATCGATGCGACCGAGCCGATAGGTCTTCCGGAGATCTCGCGATTCGAGGAGCGGTCTACTCATAGCGAAGCGCTCCCACAGGATCGATGTCCGCTGCGCGGGCTGCGGGGATGAGTGCGGCGATGACACTACAGAACACCGCTGCTGCCGCGGTGATCCAAGCAGAAGCCCAGTCGACCGCGCTGGGGATCTCGGTGAAGTAATACACCGCTGGATCCCACAGCACCACGCCGCCAGAACTTCGCAGCAACAATACTCCGCTCCCAGCCAAGATCAGCAAAATCGAGCCCAGCACCCCGAGCAGCCGCGGCAACAACTTTCGCCCTCGGCAGACCGCACAGCTCCAGATCACCAGCAGCCCGCCAGCCGAGACCAGGGTGATTCCCAGCCATAACGGTGGCTGAGACATGCCCTCGTGAATGGATGGCACATTGGTTGTAATCAACCATCCGAGCAATACACCTCCGAGCGCGCCGAAGACGCCCACGAACAATCCGTAGAGCAGGAAGATCAGCACAATGCCGGTCCGGGAAGCCCCGACGCTTCGCAGAATGCCGATATCGCGGGTCTTCTCGTACACAATCGCCCAGAAAATCGCCACGATCAACGCCCCACATACAAAATAGACGATCGA
>JASMMN010000241.1 GCA_030748155.1 Phycisphaerales bacterium | reverse complement strand
TCATCCAGCAGCGTTGTGAGCGAAGACAACTCGCTGCTGTTCGGTGGAGTCGCCGCAGTCGCGCGAGCACCGAGTGTGACCAGACCGCCGTTCTTGATTCCAACCGTGATCGTCCCGGTGGATCCGTGGGTCACTGGAGCTCGAGGCCGTCCCCGCTCAAGGATCTCCTGTGTACCCCAAGTGAGATACTCGTGATCGAGAAAGACAGTATCGTCCATCTGCCAAACACCCAACCGGGCTCTCGAAGTGTCAACTGCAATGATGTCCCCCGCATTTCCATCACCATTGAGATCGCCCACCCTCCAAGGATGCCAACTCCGCGGAGGAAGCACAACCGCGCCAGAAGAATCGGTGATTGGAACCGCGGACACGAGTGTGGCGGGATCCAACTCGGCGTAATCCACAGCAACAAGGTGGCGAGTTCCTCCTCGGTTCCGCCACAGAACGCGGTCGTTCTCACCGACGATGCCATGCATGACCACCCACGGCCGCCAATCCCACCCCCGTACCTGGCCGTTCCCCGTGACCCACGTCTCGTCGCTGACATAGCCCGGTACCGAAGGATCGATATCCCATACGGCAAGTGATCCCGTGTTTGGATCCCACCACAGCAGATCCTTCTCGCGATCGCCATTCAGATCGGCCAGTTTCCATGGCTTCCAGCCGAGGGCGGGTGGATCGAATTCCAGATTCGCCACGCGATGAGCGCCATCCATGATCCAGAGCTGCATTCGGTGGCTATGGGAAGCCCTGGCTGGCCTACGCCAAAGAAAATCGAGATCGCCATCGCCATCAACATCTCCCGGGTAGGTGTGCCATTGCTGGCCGACCAGTGTGACAGCGGCGCCGGTTGGATCCGTCACGGTCACTCGACCGGTGACATCACCGAGGGGTTGATCTTCCGCATCAAGATCCCCCCAGAGCACGGCCTGCAGTTCAACATCGAAATCAGGTTCGCCGATCGCAATTGCGGGCGGAACGACATAACCACTGCCGGGGTTCACGACGGTTCCGCTATTGACTGGTCCCCTTCGGATCATGCGGTACGAGAAATTCTCACCGTCGACCTCCGGCGTCAGAATCGGATCGCTTGTGTATCCACTACCGCCAGCATCGGGATTCCCGGGTGCGAGCAGCACTCGGTCAATGCCGCCCGCGAGAAACGCGCGTAGTTCAAGGCCCGACCCCTGCTCCGGGGCAGGCAGGATGGTGAGTGCCGGCGTATCCACAAAGTCGGACCCACGCTCAGCGATATCAACTCGGTCAATAACACCATCGGCATTGACATAGGCGAATCCCGCGAATGGATCGCCGGTATGCCCGAGAAGGTTGGCGTTGAGCACCACCAGTTCGGCGCCGGGTTCGTACCCGCTGCCGCCATCGACGATGATGACCTTGCGGACCTCGCCAGGTGTTCCCGCCAAGGTCGTGTACACAAGATCAAGCCCCGAGCCATTGGTGTCGGTCTCATCGATATCGAAGTACCCGATACCAGTGTCGTGGTACCCGTATCCCCCATCCAGTACCTCAACCTCGATGACCGGACCAGTGATGTCATACGACGCCTCGAACCCCTGCCCGCCGGTCCCCCAATTGTCAACAATGGTCACCCGCTCATCCGCGGAGTTCTCGTAGATGGTCTCATCGTCGAGTACATCAATCGCTCCAATGGTGCCCTCTCCGAAGAACACACCGCCCTCAGCATTCAGGTCCGCAGGCGTCAGAAGGCGATCCACGCCGTCGTGCATGTACAGAATGACGACTTCTCCCGTGCGGGTATCGCGATACAGGGCATCTGGAATGCCATCGGCGGTTGGATCGTCCGCTGAGGACCCGAGGTCGCCGAGATGTTCCACGACCTGCCCGCCAAACGCCGCCGGACTCACACACACAGCACCGATCATCACCGCAAGCCGGAAAGAGCCATCAAAACCAAGAACGCTGTTGATGTGGATTCTCATCTGAACACCTTTCGACAGAGCCCTCCATGGGCATGAATCGCGGGAAGCCGCCGCGGAAACTTCATTCTACGCAGCAACAGCCTCATCGGACCCTCGAATACTGGGTACCTCAACCATATCATCCATTCAACGTGGAGTCTTCATCCACCATCTTGATTACAGGCGGCGCAGGCTTCATCGGATCCCGATACGCCCGCATGATCGCTGAAGATCACCCAGATTGGTCGATTCGGGTGCTCGATTTGCTGACCTACAGCGGCACCATGACCAATCTGGAGGGCCTAGAGGAGTCATTGACGTTCTTCAGGGGTGATATTGCCGATCCTGAGGCCGTGGATGAGGCCATGCAGGGGTGCGAGGCCGTCGTCAATTTCGCAGCCGAAAGTCATGTTGATCGCAGCCTTGTGGACAGCCACCCCTTTCAGCACACCAATGTCGAAGGCGTCCAAGTCCTCCTCGATGCCGCCATCCACCACGGTGTTCGCCGCTTCCTCCACGTATCAACCGACGAGGTGTACGGCACACTCTCCACTGAGGCGAGCAGTTCCCGCGAATCGGACCAACTGAACCCCAGCAGCCCATACGCCGCATCCAAGGCCGCCGCGGAACACCTTGTGAGCGTCGCCCACCGCACCCACGGCCTGCACACACTGATGACTCGAGGGTCCAACACCTATGGTCCGCACCAGTATCCAGAAAAGATCATTCCGCTCTTTGTCACCAACGCACTCGAGGATCGTGTCATGCCGGTGTACGGCGACGGATCCGCCGTGCGGGATTATCTACATGTCGATGACCATTGCCGTGGGATCGATCTCATC
>JASMMN010000240.1 GCA_030748155.1 Phycisphaerales bacterium | reverse complement strand
ACCGACCATGCCGGAATCGCCACACAGACGGTCGTGGAAAAACGCTTGATGCAATCCGGGAAGCGGCGTACCGACATGAGCCGCGAGGACTTCGTCGCCCTCACGCAGGAGTGGAAGGACGAATACGAGCAGGTCATCCTGGGACAACTCCAGGAACTCGGTGCCAGTTGCGACTGGCCTCGCACGCGATTCACAATGGATCCCATTTGCACTGCAGCCGTGCGGCACGCCTTCTTCTGTCTGTTTCAGGACGGGTTGATCGAGCGAGGCAAACGACTGGTGAACTGGGATCCTGCAACGCAGACGGCGCTCGCCGATGACGAAGTGGAGATGGAAGAAGTCGCCGGGCACATGTGGTATTTGCGATATCCGCTTGAGGACGGCAGCGGTCATGTGACGGTCGCCACAACGAGGCCGGAAACGATGCTCGGCGATACCGCCGTGGCGATGAATCCGAGCGACCCTCGCGCCGCCGAACTCCGCGGCAAGTTCATCACGCTTCCAATCGCCAATCGCCGCATCCCCATCGTCGAAGATGACTACGTCATCATGGCCGGTGGCGGCGATGATCCCAAGGCCCAGTACGCAACCGGCTTCCTCAAGGTGACGCCCGCGCACGATCCGAACGACTGGGACATCGGGCAGCGTCACGATCTCGAGGCGATCAACATCATGGGACCCGACGGCTCCATCTCGGACCGCCACGGTTGGGACGACGTCTGCGACGAGGCTCGACCCCTCATCGGCCTGAGCCGCGAGGATGCCCGTGAAGCGGTGGTTGAATGGTTCCGAGCCGCCGGGCTGCTCGAGGACATTCGCGACTACACCCACAGCGTGGGACACTCCTATCGATCGCATGTCCCCATCGAGCCCTGGCTGAGTGATCAGTGGTATGTCCGTGTGAGCGATGACCGGCTCTGCGGCGAAGCCCTTCGAGCGATGTCGCCCGATCAGATCGAAGGCGACCCGCCGCCGCGCGAGAATGGAAAGCGCCAGGGCGACGGCGGCATTTCCTTCACGCCCGCGCGGTATGCCAGCACCTTCCAACACTGGCACGAGAATCTTCGCGATTGGTGTATCAGCCGGCAACTCTGGTGGGGGCATCGCATTCCAGTCTGGACGCTTGAGTGTCCGCTTGTGGAGGGTCTTCCCGAAGATTCGCTCTCGCTCCCCCCCACCGGCTGCGGCTTGCCCATGTGCGATGTGCAGGATTCCGACCTCTGCGTCCGGCTCAGCGTCAACACCGCCGAAAGCGTGGTTCGCATCGTCGCTTGTGTCGATCGCGAGCGGTCCGATCTTGAGCAGCAACTCGAAGCCGCCGGCTTTACGCAAGATCCAGACGTCCTTGACACCTGGTTCTCATCGGCTCTTTGGCCGATGAGTACGATGGGTTGGCCCGATGCGTCAGCCTTCCCTGAGACCGAAGGCCTGCTCGACGCCTTCAATCCCACCGATGTGCTCTGCACAGCCCGCGAGATCATCACGCTCTGGGTCAGCCGCATGGTGATGTTCAATCGCTACTTCTTGAACGGACGAATTCCATTCAAGGATGTCTACATCCACCCCATGGTGCAGGACGGACACGGGCAGAAGATGAGCAAGTCGCTCGGGAACGGCGTCGATCCGCGGGACATCATTCACTCACATGGCACGGACGCGTTGCGATTTGTCATGGCACAGATCGCGACCGAAACGCAGGACGTTCGATTGCCCGTGGACATGATCGATCCGCATTCGGGCGAGACGTTCTCACCCAAGCACATCACGACAGCAGCGGGCAAGATGGTCGCGTCGCCGATTCAAACAAGTCCGGCCAACCCCGCCTGTGAGATGGTCACCGTCTACGGCGTCTACATCGGCGAGACTCCATCCCAAGAGCGGCCGCTTGCCAAGAACACATCGAGCCGATTCGACGTCGGCCGCAACTTTGCGAACAAGGTCTGGAATGCGGCGCGCTTCGCGATGGGCAGAGTCGAATGCCCCGAATCCGTCACCGACCCGGCCGCGCTTTCTCTCTCGGACCGCTGGATGCTCTCCCGCATCGCCGCCGCGACCTCCGCGGTGGGCGAGTCCATCGAGCGGTACCGATTCAATCCCTGCGTCGATGCCATCTATGACATCTTCTGGCGGGAGTTCTGCGACTGGTATCTGGAGGCGGTCAAGCCCACGATCGGAAGCGACCCGGCCCAGCAGCGTGTGTGCCTCACGGTGCTGGATGCCCTGCTGCGGCTGATGCACCCGCTGTGCCCCTTTGTGACCGAAGCCATTTGGCCGCATGTCCGCTCGCTTGGCCAGCGTGGCGTGCCGGGCTTGAGCCTGCCGGACTCCAACCTTCTGGCGGTGGCGGCATGGCCCGATGTCGCCGACGCGCTCCACAGCGATTCGGCCGAGCGTGAAACCGCCCGGCTCCAGGCGTTGGTGGCCTCCATCCGCCGCGTCCGCTCGGACGACGATGTCCCTGCCAAGGCGAACATCACGCTGCTGTCGCCTCCTGGGCTGCTGGATCTGGCATCCGACTCGGCTGCCGTGCTGATGAGCATGTGCCGCGTGGAGTTCGTCAAGCCGCGATCCGAGGAACGCCCCGCAGGCGCGCTGGCCTTTGCGATGGAAGGCGAAGAAGTGCTTCTGGATCTTGCTGGTTCCATCGACACGGACGCAGAGCAGGCACGACTTCAAGCGAAGGCCGATGATCTGAGCAAGAAGGTCGCCTCCATGCAGGCTCGACTGAGCAATGAATCGTACGTCCAGAAAGCACCCCCACATCTGGTCGAGGAAACGCGAACCCAGCTACAGCAGGCCGAAGCCGACCTCGAAGCCACCACGGCTGCCATCGAGGCACTCGGGTGATGATGCGTCGATGCGTCCAACTCGTTGTCCCATCAAACGCCAACGTCGTCATTGGTCTCCTTGCAACCGTGTTCTTTCTCGGCTGTGCCGGTCCTGCGCCTCGCGACATTCTTCTGGGCAGCATCGATCAGACGCCCCCACCCCATCGCGGCGACGCCGCGCTGATCGAGCCATGGTCATGCATGGGTTTCGACGGTCTGTGTATCCGTACGAGCAGATGGGACATCTGCACGACGATCATGCAGCCGACGCTGCATGCAAGACTGCCGGTCGCGATGGAATCGGCGCTTGCAACCATGCGGGCGACCTTCGACACAGAGGAGTTCACGCTCCCGGAGCCATCACAAACGATGACCACCTGCCTCATGAGCGACCGCCGGCAGTGGTCCAATCTCGCCAAGGTCATTCTGCCTACCCATGCCAAGACAATGCAGGGTCTTGGCCGAGGTGGTTTCACCTCACAGGGCGTCGCCCTGCTCTACGACATCGATCATCGCAGTCATTGCCGCGACACCATGGCACTTGCGCTGCACGAGGGTTGGCACCAATACGCGCAGACGGCGCTGCCTCGTTCATTGCCACACTGGATCGACGAGGGGCTCGCCACGGTCATGGAGGGATTCGTACTGCTTCCCGATCGCGTTGAGATCGACCACACCGCCAACCGTCAACGACAACGTCGCGCCTGGTGGATGCTTCGCAGGGGGCGAATGCAGTCGCTGAGCGATTTTGTGAATGATGATCCGCACCTAGCAATGGACCGTGGGCAGTCTGCTTTGCTTGACTACTACGGACAGGCTTGGGCACTCATGCGGTTCATGCTCGACGATCCTGACCGCACCGAACGCATTCGCGCTATTCTGGCCGCTGCTGCAACCGATCGGAGCGGCCCTGCAAGCGTTCTTGAAGACTCGACGCTCGATGACGATTTCCGCCAGTGGTGCCTGCAGAACCTCCGCCCCGGCTGGTGGCGATGAATCCCTATACTGGCGTCGCTTACCTCAGAACCCTGATTCACCGATGACCAAGACCCACGAACCACCCAGGATCCGTACTGCGACCGATCAGGACATCCCCGTTCTACGGGAGTTGTTCGAAGCCGGCGTCTTCGAGAGCCAGGTGCACGACAATGACACCGGCGCCGACATCGAACAACTGCACGCGGCCTACTTCAGCGACGCGGCGCAGGGAGGATTCTGGGTTGCAACGCGGGATGATGAGATCGCCGGCATGATCGGCGTGCAGCGACTCGACGACTCTGTCGCAGAAATGCGGCGACTTCGGGTACGTCCGCAGTTTAGGCGGCAGGGCATCGCGACAGCCCTGATGACCCACGCCATCCGATTCTGTCGTGACCACGATTACCTCAAGGTCGTGCTCGATGTGCGGGTCGAGCGGCAGCCGGCAATCCAACTCTTCGAGAAGTGTGGTTTCTACCTCGCCCGCGCCCGCGAGCAGGACGGGCGACGGACGCTCGACTTCTTCGTCGACCTCTACTCCGATCCGCGATAAGCATCGGTCACGTCCAGAGTGATCCGATTTCCGCTCCGTCGAGCAGTCGCGGCTGCTGTGCTCGATCAGTCGCACGATCCCCAGTACTCAAGCACCAGTACAAGGTCTTCCGTGTCGACCAGACTGCTGCCGTCTACGTCGCCGTCAGTGGCTTCCATCCAGTTTCGGAGTTGCCCATGCCCCGGCGAGCGTGTACGCTCGGGAAGAAGAGAGGAGCCCCTGGTCATGATCGCAGGTCTGCTTGGTGTCATTGCATCGCTTGGCGCTGTCCCATTGGCGCAGGAAGCCCCCTCGCAACCAGCGGAGGTCACTGCCTTCGGAGGCGTGGCGATCACGATCGATCACGATCTGATGGCGGAAATCAAAGTTGGCGATCGCCACACCATCTCGCTGCCGACCGGCCAGCGCGAACCACTCTCGCTTGAACTTGAACGATTCGAGGTTTTTACAAAGGACGCAAGAGTCGTCGTAGCGAAGATCGAAGGTGACCGCATCGTCGAACATGAAGTGCCGCAACCGACGTTGGCGGTTTTCCGTGGCCACGTGGTCGGCGATGAGAGTGCCGAAGCATTCCTTGCGATCGGCCCCTCGTCAGTCAATGGGTATGTCGAAGATGGTCAGGCCAAGTGGGTTCTCTCGCAGCCGCCCGATGGGCGGTGGACGGCCATCTACGACCTCAACTCGATTGACCCGGCCGACATGCGATGGATCGAATCCACCTGCCAGACACCCACGCTCGCCACCGCGTGGCCAGAACCACCCTCGGGTACGCGAAGCCGTGGCATCGACTGTCCGCCGAGCCTGCGGATGGCGATCGAGACCGACTGGCAGTTCACCAGTTTGTTCGGTGGCGATACCGAAGCAAGTGGGGGGTACGCCGGGACGCTGATCGGCGCTGTCTCGAGCATTTTTCTCGAGGACGTCGATTTCGCAGTGCAGATCTGTTATCTCAGACTGTGGGACACGTCTTCTGATCCATGGACTACCGGGGATTCTGGCGCGCGGCTCTCAGAGTTCGCCAGCTACTGGAATAGTTCCATGGGCCATGTCGATCGGCATCTGGCGCACATGCTCAGCGGGCAGGGCCTTGGTGGCGGGGTGGCGTACCTCGGTGTCGTCTGCACAGGCAGCGGATACGCGGTATCAGGCAATCTCTCTGGTTCGTTCCCGCTGCCCATCGAGGACCACAGCCACAACAACTGGGATCTGATGGTGGTGGCCCACGAGACCGGGCACAACTGCGGCACGCTCCATACGCACGACTACAACCCCCCCATCGATGGCTGTGGAAACGGTGATTGCAGCGCCGCGTGGGGCGGCACCATCATGAGTTACTGCCATCTCTGCAGCGGCGGCATCTCCAACATGGTGATGGATTTCCATCCAACCGTCCAGACGACGATCGAGAACTACATGGCGGGGATCTCGTGTGAACTCGGTGGAGATGGCAGTCCGCCCGTTGCCAACCGTGACGATGTCCAGGCAGTCTTTGGTGAGCCGATCGACATCGATGTGCTTCTCAACGACTACGTCAATGACTGCTCGGAACCGACCATCATCGATCATGACACGACCAGCACGTATGGTGGCACCATCGAGTTGATCGGAGGTGAAAGCGGTGTCCTGCGGTATACCCCGCCTGCCGAAACCCTCAGCCTTGACGCCTTCCTCTACGACATCATTGATGGCAGCGGTCAGGATGACCGCGGAGGTGTTCTGGTGCACTTCATCTTGCCCAAGCCGGCGGACTCACCGACCTCCGTCGATCCCGGCACCACAGTGCAGTACTACGAACTCGATGCGCCGAGCGCCCTGCCCGACTTCGACACACTGACACCTATCGGCGGAGAAGTTCTGGCGGACATCAACCTTGCATCGACCAACGGCGTATTTGCCGGCTCTGGACTCTCGGATGATGTCGGCGCGGTGTTCGAAGGGTTGATCGAGGTACCGATCACGGCGAATTACACCCTCTTTGTCGAATCGGACGACGGCTCACGCCTGTACGTCGGAGACGAGATGGTCGTCGACAACGATGGACTTCATGGGATGCACGAGGAGGCTGGCCAGATCCTGCTTGCAGCGGGACTGCATCGAGTGCGTGTCGAGTTCTTCGAACGCGGGGGAGGCGCCGGAGTGATTGCGCGTATCGAAGGCGGAGGACTGGCCAAGCAGGTCATTCCGGCAGATCGTTGGTGGCATGATGTCTCGGTAGTGGGCGACGTGGACGGGGATGGCATCGTTGATATCGAAGACATACTGCTGATTCTCTCCGACTTCGGCCCCTGCACAGGGGCGTGCCCCGGAGATCTCGATGATGATGGCGATGTCGACATTGATGATCTTCTGATCACGCTCGGCGCTTTCTCGGGCTGATTCCAAAAAGGCAACTGTTGGACACCCATCCAATTGGTCAATTCACGTGCTGGTAGTACCATCATTTGATGTTCACACCGCTGCTCGCACTGGCTCTGACCACTGCCCCGCCGAACATCCTTCTGATCCACGTCGATGACCTGGGATGGCAGGACACCGGTGTGCCGATGCTCGCCGAGGCGATTCCGCAGAACGCAGCATGGCGCACGCCGAATATTGAACAACTCGCCGCCGACGGCACCGTGTTCACGAATGGCTATGCCAGCGGGCCGGTGTGCACGCCCTCGCGGGTGAGTTTGCTCACCGGCCAGACGCCAGGCCGACACCACACGACATTCTGGACGCTGCACCAGAACAAGGACAACTCGGGCAGGCATCCTCGGCTTCGAGTCCCCGACTGGAACATGGATGGTCTTCAACCATCTTCTGCGAATCTGACCGAACTGCTTCGAGACAAGGGCTACCGGACGATTCACGTCGGCAA
>JASMMN010000239.1 GCA_030748155.1 Phycisphaerales bacterium | reverse complement strand
GGGCACCAATGCTGGACACCCACCGTATTGGGCGAATTGCTCGCCCATGCTCGCCAATGCTGTACACCCACCGTATTGGCCGACTAGCGGGCCCTCTCGGCACCAGGTGGGTGGGTGTCCAGAATTGAATTCAAGCCGGGGTTGTTCTTCTGGGCACGACAAGCGAGAAACAGCACCGCCGAAGTCGATTTCCTCGCGGTCAAGAACGGCGAAATCTACCCGGTGGAAGTGAAGTCTGGTGCCAGTGGGAGCCTGCGAAGCCTGCACCTCTGTCTTCAGACCTTCCCCAATTGCCCCGCGGGACTTGTCCTCTCAACCCGGCAATACAACGAACTCCCCGAGCAGAAGCTGACCTTCCTTCCGCTCTATGCGGCCGCCACGATAGGCGACCAGAGATGGAATCCCTCACAGCGACTCGCTCACAGCAACGCCGCGACTTGGTCCGTATAGGTCTTGGCATCAAGCAGACAATTCTCAACCGCAGGCAGCGCCCAGTTGTCCTGCTGCACGAACCAGACGCGTTCATCCATCGGACGACGCATTTGTTCGCAATGTCCGTCGCCGATGAGGCCTGGCGCAGCGATCGGCATGGCGTGACCCCAGCGAGTCATCCGTACCTGCTGCACCGCCGACGTCGGCACGTCGAGCATCTTGAGCATCTGCCGCACTTGCGATGAAAGCGACTCGGCATACCCTCGCCAGCCCGTGCCGATCAGCAGCGTCCATCGGCCGAAGTCAAAGGGAAGAGGCCAATAGAGCGTAAGTACATCGCTGCCACTCCCGGACGCGCCCGCCCGCGTGTAATTACCCGCCACCACGTCGCACACGATTCCTCGCTGCTGCGCCTCTGCCTGGGTCATGGGGAATCGACCATCGCCGAGTAGAAAGATGTCGTAGAAGTCCCGCTTCACAGGGCGGTCGAGCAGAACATTCGCAACCACATACGCCCGGTACTGCAACCGAGAGATCGCCTCGTACTTATCGAAGTCGCGGTCCGAAAGATGATGAAGAATGTGTTTGCAGAGAAACTTCGGGCAGGCCATGACCACGTGCTTGGCGCGGATGGTGTGACAGTTCCCGTAGGAATCGTGATACGTCACCTGCTCTCGCCCAAATGGAAGCGGACGCACGTCCACAACTCGGCACCCACCGCGAACGTGATACGGCCGGCACGCCGGATCAACCGAGTCATCAAGCGCAGCAAGTGACTCCCACATGCGCTGGGCCATGAACGAATTGCCACCCGGCGTCACCCACCGCCCAAACTCCTCGGCAGCGAGGAAGTTCCAACCGGATGCGGCGCTGATTTCGTCCCAGCCTGCGGCGAAGGAGGAGTAGCAATACGCCTGAATCGCACCGGCCAAGAGGTCCGGCACCTCCATCTCCATCCGCTGCTCGATGTCTTGCTTGAGAGAAAGCTGGTCGAGATCGCGAATCCACTGATCATCGCCACCCGGAAGTGGGATGTCTGGATAGAGTTCGTTGGCCATGTAGGTGACCACTTCGCGGTACTTCTCAAGTGCCGGAAGCAACTCCGGGTCGAGCCCATCGCCGTCAAAGAAGCCCTCGAGAATCGTCCCGTTGAGTTCAACGGGCGGATCGTCCATATCGACTCGAACCGCCTGGTCCAGCCCAAGCTCAGAGTAGATCTCTTCGAGAAAGGTTCCCGCATCCGGCGTAATCACATATGCGTTGCCCAGCGAATAGGGAACGCCGTTCCACGTTTCCCCCCTTGCCGCCCCGCCGCAGCGGTCTGCCATTTCGATGAGTACCGGGTTGTGTTCCCGCAGCAGATACGCCGACGCCAAGCCGGAAATGCCGCCACCAACGACCACCACATCGACATCTTCGGTTGGCTCTGGAATGCCCTCTTCAAAGCAGTCCGGCGGCACGGCGGGATGATGCAGCCCCGGGAAGTCATCCCCGGTATACCACGGCATGAAGGGAAGCCCCCCCACCATGGTCACAGGGGACGAACTCGGCAGCACCACGTGCGGCGAGGTTTGCCCGATAGGCAAACCACCCGTCGCGAGACATCCCGGATCGACCCCACGAAGCCCGCCACCGGCGGCATTCTTTTTGAGCCCAACTGACTGCCCAAACGCCCCCCCACGCCGAAACGCCAGCGCCGCAAAGACACCAAGCCCAGAACCAACGACATCGCGGCGTGATCGCATTCACCCCAGCCTACCCACCGGGCGAAACAATCACAAACACAATCTTTACGCGGTGCTCCGCCGACCCCTCTACCCGAGGCAACATTTCGCTTTGCCTACTGGTTTCGCGTGAATGCCACCTTGCCATCCACCCACGTTTCTTCGATCTTGATGTCCTTGATCGTCGCCGCATCGGCTTTCCGGGGGTTGCTGCTCAGGATGACGAAGTCGGCGTACTTGCCCACCTCAAGGCTTCCTCGCGTGTCCTCAATGAAACTCTGCCACGCCGGGTCGAGTGTCAAGGCGCGAATCGCCCGATCGATCGGTACCCGCTCATCGGCGTTGAGTACGCCGCCGCCTTGCATCTCGCGGGTGACGGCAATCTGCATCATCAGCATCGGCCTTGGATGCCCGGTCGGCGCATCATCGTGAAAGCTGAAGTGCATCCCAAGCCGCTCGGCCGAGCCCGCCGGATCGATCGTGCTGGCCCGCTGCTGGCCGAGCCGATCCTGAAACACATGCCCCCATGCATACACGTGTTGATTGAGAAACGTCGGTGTAATGCCCATGTCTTTCGCTCGCTTGAGCGCATCGCGATCCGTCACGGTGAAGTGCTCGATGCGGTGCCGCGCATCTTCGCGGGGATGCGCCGTCTGCGCCGCTTCAATTGCATCAAACACCATTGCGACCCCTCGGTCGCCATTTCCATGCGTCGCGACTTGCAGGCCCATCTCGTGGGCCTTGGCAACGAGGGCATTGAGCGCCTCCTGCGAGTAGTTCGCTTTCCCCCGTGACTTCATGTCTGCATAGTCAGACTTGAGCGCCGCGGTGTGATCTTGCACCGATCCGTCCGCCCAGATCTTCATTCCGAGCACTCTGAACCGGTCGTTGTCATGCTTCTTCTGGAGGTCGGGGATGTCCTCGATGAGTTCCGAGATCACGTAGCCCTGCACGCGCAGCGGCGCGTCGGACGCGTTGGCCGCTTCGCGAAGCACTTCAATATGCGTCTTGGAATCGGGCACAGGAATACCAAGCCCGGTCACCGTGATCGTAGTAAACCCATGCGATGCGTAATGCTCAAGTGCCTTTCGAGCGAGCGCGTGAAAGTCGGTGTCCTCCTGCACCGCCTGAAGGACCGTCATGCAGCCCGAAAGTTCGTATCCGGCCCCGGTGAGTTTCCCACCCGCGTCGCGACCGAGGCTCCCGCCGATCGGATCCTTCGTTGATTCCGTGATTCCGGCACGCTCAAACGCCACCTGGTTTCCAAACACCTCATGCGAGGACCGACCAACCACGATAACGGTGTTGGTTGAGGAGACTTCATCAAGCACCGCAAAGCCGAGCGGCTTGGCGTTCTTGATCAGTGAACTGTCGTAGCCCCAGGCCACGACATCACCCTTGGCCGCTTCATTCTTGAGCGCTGCGATCATCGCATCGAACTCACCGAAGCGGTCGGCGCGAACATCGAATTGTTCGGTCAAACATCGCATGTAGAAGATGGGATGCGTGTGAGCACCAACGAAACCTGAAAGCAACGCGCGGCCATCAAGATTGATGACGCGGGTGCCTTCGCCCTTCATCGCGAGCACATCCTCGCGATCGCCGACAGCAGTAATGCGGTCACCCGTCACGGCCAACGCCTCGACCTCGGGCTGGAGGATATTAGAGGTGACAATATTGCCGCCAAGGAACACGACGTCAGGGGGCGAACCGCTCGGAGCCGCGGCGGCGATTGAGGCCAGCAAAGAAGCCCCAAATAGAGAGACTTGGCGAAGGAATTGTATTTTCATTGCCGCAGGGCCTCCATGAAACTTCCGTTCACAGCCCTGCCTCGGTGTACATGGTACCCAATCACGATCGGCCCAATCCAACTCCGGCGGCGCGGCGATCCGCGTGAGCGCCATCTGCGCGTTGGAGTCCGCACACTTCTGTCGGCGCACGTGCTAGGTTGACTGCTACGCGCCCTGCGAGAGCAGGACCGATTCACCCACCGCCGCCACACCGAACCCCACGCCCTCAATCTTGGCTCTCAGCGCAGCATCACGCAGCACCGGGTTGGTGTGATTGAAGTGAATGAATCGGATCCGCCCCGGCTGCTTCATCGCTACTTCGCCGAGCAGCGTCATAGTCTCGCATATGAATGGATGCGGGATGTCGCCAAGGTCACGCCCCACCACCTCGGCTTCATCGAAAAAAGTCCCATCGACATAGGCGACATCCACGCCATCAAGCAGCCGCTCGGCGAGCCCGGAGTGCTTCCCCCACTGATCGACATCGGGCGCCCACAGCACCGTCTGTGACGACCCCCGCAGTCGAAACGCCACGGTGTCGCTGTACTCATCGCGGTGCGGGACCACGATTGCCTCGACGGAGAGCCCCGGCAGCGGCTCGCAGATTCCGCACCCATCGGCGGAGAGTGGTATCTCGACCAGTTCGATGTGCCCATCACTGAGCAGCGCCGACCAGGGCGCGTTGGTCCGCACAAAGTTCGCCATGCGGGGCGTGCAGTACACGGGCGTGGCACATACTGCGGCCACTTCCTTGCCGAACTGCAGCAGGCCTGCATAGTGTCCGATGTGGGCGTGCGTCAGCAGCACGGCATCCACTGGTCGCCGGCCCCGCTGCTGCGAGTTGGTGAGTTGATGCAACATCGCAATCTGCGGCTCCACGGCAGGCGTCGCGTCGATCAGCACGAGCGAGCCGGTCGCGTGGTCGCGGACGCCAAGCGAGCACGGGTACTCGACCCGCCCCTCAGCTCGCGCAGCAGCGCAGCACGCCAGATCGCACCCCAGATGCGGAACCCCCCCATCCTGCGCGCGTCCGAGCAGCCATGTATCAATGCCAGCCCGCGTACCCATAGGCGGCAGCGTACCGAGCCACCCTCCGACACTGCTGCGCCGACTCGGCATGGACGCCTCTGCCGAACTTTTCTATTCCCCACTCGCCACAGCGTAACTCGCGGCGATCCAACAACTTGCCCGCTGCGGCGTACTACGCCACCTGCAAACCCGCCATTTCCCGCTTGCCCGGGCCGCGAACCGGCGCATGCTCAGTGCGTTTCCCACACACAGGAGCACCCGCCCGAGCGAGACCACGCCGGGCCTCGCAGCAGCCCCGCAACACATCCAATACCCCGCGTCCGGAGTTCCTCCAGAGATCAGCCATCCCGCTGAAGTCAGTCTCACCATCCCAGCCTGGCCTCGCCGGCGAGAGGAAAGGCACACTCTCAAGAGACCCCCTCCGGCGCAGGAAGAGAGGGCTCCCCATCAGCCACACGCTGGTGGGGAGCCTTTCATTGCACGCATGCCCAATCGCGGCCAGCGAGCAGCGATCAACGCCCATCGTCCAACCGCCAACCACCGACGGCCAGCATCCACCCGCCAGCCACCGGCGTCCAACAGCCAGCCAGTTCCCAATCCCCCACCCCGCTTGCAAGCCATCCCGCCCATGATAGAATTCCCGCCTCGATTGGCCGATCCTTCTCAGGCAAGAGCCCCCAGCCAGCCGAAAACAAGACACCCTGCGGGTGTAGCTCAGTGGTAGAGCGTCACGTTGCCAACGTGAATGTCGACGGTTCGAATCCGTTCACCCGCTTTCCAACGAAGAAACCCCTGTCACGAATATGTGACGGGGGTTTTTCGTTCATAAGTGACGCTCTTAGAAACTAGACACTTCAGTTCCAAAACCACCTACTAGACACTTCCACTAGTCACTTTGGGGATGGTCGAAAGTATGGAAATACCCAGCGATCAGCAGACGTCTTATGGTGCTTAGGAGATGGGCACTGTGCGATGCAGAAGGCTGCCGACACTTGTACATGCAAATCTGCCACAATCCAGTTCAAAGAACAGGTAATCGGAAGCTAACACATGGTCAAACAAATCGATGTAACCCAAGGC
>JASMMN010000238.1 GCA_030748155.1 Phycisphaerales bacterium | reverse complement strand
GACGGCAACAAGATCGAAGTGTGCCGCCAAGCCTTCGCCAACGCCATGAACGCCCTGCTCTACAACGACATGCAGCCGCCGGGCTACCAACCTGGACTCACGCCCTACGGGCAGGGTCTTCAAGATCCTTACGGCGGACAGGGCGAATTCGTCAGCGGAGGAGACTGCCCTTGGTGTCCGTAGCGGGGCACCGGCCTGCTGCAGAACTTCGATCAGCCCGCTGATCGCAGCGGTCGATTGCTCGTCCGCTCGACTGCGCTCGCCGCCCACTACCATCCGAGTTGTGACCGCCCCCACCAACCCCAAGGTCCTGCGCTCGGCTCTCCTCGCCACGTTGCTCATCGTCTTGATCGACATCGGCGGAGGATTCAACGCCTGGAACGAGCAGATCCTCGACCTTGAGCAACGGCACTTCCCCCGCGATGTCTCCGCCATGTCACCCGAGATCGTCATGGTGGACATCGACGACCGTGCGCTAGAGCGGCTCGGCCGCTGGCCCTGGCCGCGAACTGCGTTGGCTGGTGCCCTCGACGAACTGCGGCGAGCCGGTGCCCAAACCATCGCAATCGATCTGGATCTGGCCGATCCCCAAGATCCAACATGGCACCCGGGCCCACCCCCGGTTCAGATCGACCACGACGCGGCGCTTGCTGAGGCCCTTGGTGATCGCATGGTTCTCGGCACGATGCTGATGCCCGACGAACTCCCTGCGCGGTGGGCTTCCGCCGGGGGCGACCCCGACAGCCTGTCCCCCGTGCTCGCGGCCTTGTCGGAGAGTTTCTCGCTTGACCCGCGATCGGAGGCCATGACGGCATCCCGGCAGGACCGTGATGCCGCCGCCGGCACACTGCACATGCTGTGGCGGCACACGCTCTTCAACGCCGCGGCAGACGATCAATCTCGGGATGAACTGCTTGCACGGGCAGGGCCACACGCCGACGCCATGCTGCCCATCATCGAGTCGGCCATCCGCCAGCGGGCAGCGCGATCGGTCCTTCCCGGTATGCAGCCCGGTGCCCGGGAAGGTCCCCCATCGCCTGCCGATCGATTCCCGCTGCAAGCCTTCGCCGAGGCTGCTGGCTCCACCGGCTACATCAACATCGTCCGCCGCGGACACGATGGCGGCATCCGCCAACTCGTGCCGTCCCAGCCGGTGGGTCATGGTCAGCAACTTCCGCCGCTGGGCATTGCGGCCGTCACAACGCATCTCGGAGGCGACATGCCGATCGAGATCGACGGAGACGAACTTCAACTCGGCGACATCACCATTCCACTCCACAATGACGCCATCACGGTGTGCTGGCCCCGGGGAGTACATGGCTCCAATTGGCCCGATCTGCATCGCAGAGAAGAGGCAGACGCCCGGTTCGCCGGGCATCTGTCGATCAGCGAGTTGGTGCTGCTGTCACGAGCCCGAGAGACCATGCTCAAGGCCGAAACGCAACTGGCGGACGCCACGCAACCACTCCTGCAGGCGATCCGCCAAGATCCACACTTGACGGTCGAGGACTGGCTCGACCCCTCCATTCAGACGGAAATCGAGAATGAGGTCCGGTTCGAACTCGAAGACATCGATGCTGACGCCGTAACCAAAGGCATCGATTCACGCACCGCCGTCGAGCGGGCCGACCTAAATCAGAACGATGCGAACCGGATGCACCGCGTGCTCGATTGGCACAATGCACATCGCACCCTCGCCAAAGATACCGGCCTTGTCACCTCCGTGGAGGACTCGCTGAGGGCGCAGGTCGCCGATCGCCTCGTCTTCATTGGATGGACGGCCACCGGCACGCTCGCCGACTTCGTGCCGACCGCCGCCGGGCCGCGTACGCCGGGTGTCATGGTGCATGCTGCCCTCGCCGACATGGTCCTGCAGGATCGTTCGCTCTTCGAGGGCGAAGTCTGGTGGTCGGCGGTCGCGGCAGCCTGCCTCGGAGTGTTGATCGCAGTGCTGGTCGCAAGTCTTGGTCCTTGGCCGGCCACTGCTTCGGCGATGGGTGTGTTCCTGGTGTGGTTCCTGAGTGTCGTACTGCTGTTCTGGAAGGCTGATGTCGTGCTCCCCGTCGTTTCTCCGCTCTTGGCGATCACGCTCTCATGGGCTGCCGGAACCGGGTCACGGGCCATCATGGTGCAGCAGGAAAAACGACGCATCACGCGGCAGTTCCGCGCCCGCGTCCCTGAGGCGCTGGTCGATGAACTGGCCCGCGATCCGGAGTCGATCGGCATGCGGGGCGTCCGACGCGAAGTCTGTGTGATGTTCGGTGATCTTGCCGGATTCACCGGAATCAGCGAAGGGCTGGAGAGCGAAGAAACCGTTGCGGTGCTCAATCGTTGCATGAGCGGGCTCGCCGAGCAATTGACGGAACATCACGGGTATGTCAACAAGTTCCTCGGAGACGGATTTCTCGCCTTCTGGTCCGCCTTCGGTGATCAACCGGAGCAGGCGGATCTCGCCTGCCACGCCGCCATGAAGTGTCAGGCCTTTATGAACACAATCAACAAGGATGCAACTCCGGGCACACCCGCGTTAGGGCTTCGAATCGGCATCGCCACCGGCGAGGCACTGGTTGGCGACTGTGGTGCTCCGCCTCGGCTGAACGACTACACCGTCATCGGTGATGTCGCCAATCTCGCCGCCCGACTCGAGTCGGCGAACAAACTATTTGGGACTTCGATCCTTCTCGACGGCCGGACGCAGGAGTTGATTCGATCAGATGATCTTCCACTGTGTGAGGTGGGGCCGATACAGGTCATCGGACGCGAGGGTGTCGTCCACGTCTGGACGCTTGCAGCCGAATCGCTCAGTCTGGAATTGTGTGATGCAGCCAGTTCACTCGCTGCAGCAATCCGTGGCGGCGACCGATCGACCGCGAGAGCCACGCTTGAAACATTGGAGCGGTTGGAAGGCGCGTCCCGATGGACGCAGTTGCTCGCAGAAGTGGTTCGCGATGCCCCCGATCCCATGCCCCGCGCACTGAGGCTGCGGGAGAAGTAGCCTGCGTAGAGCACGCCCCCCATGCCTGAAGTTTCACCGGAACAAGTCGATTGCATCCTTGAAGTCAGCCGCATCCTCGGAAGTACCGACGACCCACAGGCGGTCATCTGCCGGGTCGCCGATTGTCTTCGGGACATTCTCGACGCAGAACGGGCCACCGTATTCGAGTATCACCCCAAGACCGATGAACTCGTCGCGGCTGCGGGACACGGACCAGACGGCACACTCATGGAGTCACTTGAAGACATCCGCGTTCCGCTCGGCACGGGCATTGCCGGGACCGCCGGTGCCAATCACACCATCATCAACATCCCGGATGCCTATGCCGATGACCGCTTCTATCGCGGCGTCGATGAGAAGACGGGATACCGTACTCGCAGCATCCTGACCATTCCGCTCATCGCGGTGGATGTGAACGAACTCGTTGGCGTCGCGCAGATACTCAATCGCCGAGCGGGCCCGTTCGGCGCCGACTGCGAACGAATCGCGACGGCCCTCGCTGCCCAATCGGCCGTGGCCATGCGACGTTCCCGCCTGCTCACCGATCGCCTTGAACTGGTCAAATTGCAGCACGATCTCGACATCGCCCGCGACATCCAGACCGCCACCTTCCCGGGGAACTTTCCGGAAACACCGGACTGGGAGATCTACGGATGGAGCATGCCGGCCGACGCGACAGGTGGCGATGCTTTTGATGCTGTCGAGGTCGATGGCGGCGCCATGCTCATGGTCGGCGATGCAACCGGACACGGCATCGGCCCGGCCATCTCGGTGACGCAGGTACGATCCATGCTGCGAATGGCAGTTCGACTCGATGCCTCGCTGCTTGATCTTGTCCGCGAACTCAACCAGCAGTTGTGGCAGGACACATCTGCCATGCAATTCGTCACCGCCTGGTTCGGCAGGCTCGACAACGAGGCTGGAACGATCGAATCAATTGCGGCCGGGCACGGGCCGATGATGCTCCTGCGGGCCGATGGAAGCGTCGAGTCCATCGAGGCGGATGCGCCTCCGCTGGGCGTTCTGGAGACACTCATGATCGACAGCGCCACCATGATTGACATGCACCCCGGAGATTTGCTCGCGATCCCCTCAGACGGCATTTTCGAAGCCACGGACGAAACTGGCGAAATGTACGGCGTGAATCGGATGGTTGATCTCCTTCGAGACAGTCGCGGTCAATCCCTGAGAGACAATCTCGAACTGCTCCGTGCCGATACCGAAGCATTCCGCGCCGAGCGCCCCGCTCAGGATGACCGCACCATCCTCGCCGTTCGCCGCTGCACCTGAGCAATCCGAACTCGCGACATCACGCTTTGGTGGAGATATCATCCCGCTACTCGAAGGAGTCCCACCGACCGCATGCGTTACATCGTCGCCGTCTACTGCACAGCCCTCATCATCTGGATCTGCATCCGGATCTTTCGCATGTCGCAGCAGAGACAAGCAGAACTCTTCAGTATACATACGGTCTTCCTTGCAGGGTTTATCGTCTTCCAACTGACGGCGAGCATTCTGGGCTTGGGCTTCAACCTCTTCGGCGATATCCAGCCGACCAACTTCCGAAAGACTCCTCTGCTCTTTGCAGGAATGGCCACGATCTTCCTCATCATCTTCGAATGGAGTTACAAGCGAGACTGGAGTATCTTGGCGAGATTGCGGCGATCGGGCGCGGATTGGGACGGCAATGCCTCCGGATGGATCTTGCTGGCCTTGGTGATGACCTTCTTCGGTTTCCTACTCAAGGTTGTGTTCGCGATGATTCCACTCGTGGGCATCATCACCTCACAAGCTGCAACAGGTGTACTCGCTGCAGCCGCGGGCTGCGCCGCTTGGGGATGGAGTAAGAACTTCCGAAGTGCCGGACTGGCGTCGATGGCATTGGCACTATTGGTGGCCGCATCCATCGTCATTCTCTATCAGTCATTTGGTCGCCGGGCGGCCTTGGGTGTCATTCTTGGTTTTGGCTGGGCGATCTACTATGCCTACTGGCGCATGCTGCCCAAAGATGTCATGCTCCGATGGCTCGCAATCGCCGGCATCATCGCCTCGCTCGTACTGACACTGTATACGGCGACGCGCAACGCACGGGATAAATTCGAAGGCCGCAGCATAGGTGAGGCCCTCCGGGCTATCTCCGAAGTCCGCCTGGAAGACATGACCGCCGGATATGTCGCCATCCTGACTGGTCAGAACTCCGGACCGATCAGCATGTGGGCAATTGAAACCTACGGTCGGGGATACCCCTACGACTTCCTTCATCAAGTCAAGTACCTAGTGACGATTCCCATCCCACGCGAATTCTGGCCAGGCAAGCCCTATTCGCTGGCCAAAGAGATCGTGTACCAAGGCTACGTGCGGCGCAAGGGGTCGGGCGATGTCTACAACGTCGGCCCAGGAGTCATCGGCCACGCGGCCCACGACTTCCCCTGGGTCGCGCTTCCGCTCTACGCCATCGGCCTCGGATGGATGGTGCGAATGGTCGACGAACGCACTATCTGGTCATTCCATCGACCGTTCATTCTCATCCCGTGCGGTGCTGCGCTTGGCCAGACGCTGGCACTGGCACGCGGCGAGACGGCTCTTTTCGTCTGGGAAAGCGGCGTGGCGATCTTCAGCGCATACATCGCTATGCGAATTGGCGGTCGCGTCGTGACATTCCTCGACCAGATGTGGCCGACGGATGAGCTTCCACCGCAGGATCCCACCATGACGGTGGAAGATTGGGATGATCAGTACTATGAGGGGACCGTATAGCACTCTGCTACTGTGCAGCAGCCACAAGTTCCTCAATCGGATAGCCGCGGTTCAGCAGATAACTGAGCCTTACGGCCACTGTCTTGCCCTCTTCAAGCAATCGCTTGCTTGTCTCAAATCGCCATCTCGCATAGTCAAAGTCAGGATCCCAACCTGAGTCTTCCGGAGACATGCCCGCTGGCCACGTGATGATGTGGATGGTTCGACCACCTGCCTCATTGATTTCCTGCTCGGTGAAGAAGATGTCCGGAAGTTCTTCGGCGAAGATCTGCCAGATCCGATGCTCTGCTACGACGCTCTGCCCGAGCAGATGATCCATGTGCCGCCGAGGGATGGACTCAAAGAACACCTCAACACCCCTCCGCTTGAGTTCCGGAACCATCTCAGTCTGCCACGGAGAATCCTCTGGGACGTGGACGCTGGCATCGTGTCCGATGCCCTGAAAACCGTGCTGCAGTAACTCACCGTAGTAGCGGTGCACCAGTTCTGGTTTGCCATGATCGTCCTGCGGCTCGAATCCGCCGTCTTCACCAGGATCCCAGCAGCGAGGCAATCCAATATAGGCATAACGGCCGATATCCTGCCTGTCGAGGTAGTCGGTCAGCGTCACGAGATCGTCCACGAGTCCCGGCCGCTGCTGACGAGCATGCTCCAACTGATCGAAGATCATCGATTGGATGTTGTCACCGGAGGGCCACACTTGGTCGTGGTCGTGCCAGTATCCACCGATATTGTGCATCCACATGTCGAAGGCACCGGGTCCAAGGCGATCCACGACCGGCCCGATCCGATGGTCGATGTCGGCCTGCCAGCCGTCTTCGTCGTTGTAGATCTGGGAATGGATGTGATTCGGGTTTTCTGGTCCGCCGTAATACGAGCCACCAACGAGCTGCCAAAACAGCAATCGCTTGTGCCCCTCTTCTGGTGCGGCGACCGCGTTGCCGAAGTTTCGGACCACGGCCAATATGTCGTTCACATCGACGAAACCGCTGGCATCACCATCCCCCTCGCACGGAACGATGTCGCCGCAATCCATCCCATAGTGAGTTAGAACTGCCAACAGATCGTTCGTATTGACCACGCTGTCGCCATCGGTATCGCCAGGAAGGTCGACGGATCGATCACTCTGTTCTTCATGCTCTTCCTGAATCGCAAACAATTCACGGCGGCCTGATACCGGCGTCTCGGGTTCGATCAGCATTTGGGCGATAAACCCACCCTCGTCATTGCCCCGCTCAGCCTTCACCACGATGGTGTGATACTGCAACGATGTCTTTCGCGGCGTCCAGTTGAACGGAACAACACCGGGTTGTTCCAGCCTCGCCGATTGGGGTTCACCATCATGGTCGGTCCATACGACTCCGAGGTACTGCGTTCCGGTAGCAACATCGCCTGAAGCGGCTGCATGAATCGCGTGATCCGGGTGTACGGTGCCATCGTCGAGCCAGAGCGTCTGCAAGTCGCCGGCCATGGTGTCGCCGAGCACGAACTCAAATCGCCCATCGCCATGACGGTAGGCCTCCCATCGCATTGCTGCTGTGGCGGAAGCGTTTGCCAAGACGATCACTGCAACGGTGGAGCTTGTTGTCGCAGCCCAGCGGAAACTCGGAGTCATTCGATGTCGGGTCCTGACCAAGGGGACGGTTCAATCCAAAGAAAGACGCACCGTTTCTTCACTTGGCTGGCGGTGATGCGCATGGCGTGCCGCCTCTGAGTCATCGATCGGTCGTACCGGCAACTACACCCCTTCCGCCTCCGTCACGCCGCGAGCGTGTGGCCTGTCCCGCCTGGAGAGTTTCTTCCGCCTGTGCGGCAACCGCAGGCATCCATGAACACACCAAAGGGTTTCAGGGAGTTCACCGACAAGCGGTCGAGTTCGGAACGCCCGCATCCCCCCAATGCAATTGGCGG
Source organism: Phycisphaerales bacterium (assembly GCA_030748155.1). Classification (GTDB taxonomy): domain Bacteria; phylum Planctomycetota; class Phycisphaerae; order Phycisphaerales; family SM1A02; genus UBA12567. The sequence goes on along the minus strand of JASMMN010000238.1, from coordinate 1,108 downwards.
GTATCTGTATTCCCACAAGAACTCCCCTGTATCCACATTCCCACACCATCCCGCTGAAGCGGGCATCTGATTCGACCGATGAGACTTGCGGAACGGCGAGCAGGCTCTCAACAGGGTGGGCCTGTCTGGATTATGCCGTGTATTCACCGATCCGCCCCCACCACCTCGATGCCAAGACGAATCAAGACGAATCCCGAGACCCGATCAATTGAACACCGAGACCCGATCAAACGAACACCTATCAACTGCAGCGCCCCTGCATTGAGATTGAGTGAGTGGCCGGTATCCGTCCGCACTCAGAGATGACCACAAGGCCCGCCGACCCCCCATGCACGCTTCGCCTCATCAGCAGATCCTGCCCACATCAGGATCACGAACCCGAGCCCTCCACTGGTCTCTGGTGGCCACCATCGCCGCGGTAGGAGCAATACCTGCAATGGGCGGCTCCCCGCCGGATGTGTCCATGTTCTGGCTGGTGGCTGGCGATGCCTCGACGCCCATCAACTTCGATCTTGCGGAGGCGGGAATCTGGTCCGAACAGGAAGACGGTTCATTTGTCTTCAGTGGAAACCTCTTCAGCGACACATGGCAACTCTCCTGGTCCACGCGAGTCGATACGCAGACAGAACTGCTGCTCGACACGCTGATTTCAGTCACGAACACCTCGTCGACCGAACAGTGGTTCACTGCCAACACCGCACTCGACTCAATCGAGGCCTCAACAAATCAACAACTGCTGACACTGGCTGCCACGATTACGGTCATGAACCTTCAATTCAGCGGCACCGCAGAACTCAGTTCAACAGGTTCGACATCGGTCATCGGTTCTCAAGCGGATGGTGCCACCAGAGGCACTCTCTTTGATCCAATCTACGTACTGACATCGGTTGGTCCGTTCGCCGTGTCAACCGACTCTGCTTCAATGACAGCCATCGCAGCCGGTGTGCAACAGTCAATTGGAAACACATCTGAGTTCAGTTTGACGGCAGGCGATACAGCAACGCTGCACACCATCACGTCACTGACTGCAATTCCGACCCCCGGAAGCATGTCGCTGTTGGCGATCGCTGCATCATCCGGAGGATTCCGCCGACGCCGCAGGTCAAGA
>JASMMN010000237.1 GCA_030748155.1 Phycisphaerales bacterium | reverse complement strand
ACCAGGCCCGCGAGATCCGGCTCGCCTATTACGGCCTGACCCGCGAGATCATTGCGAGCATCATCGAACTCGACCCACCTGATTATCCCCTCGATCTACACGTGACGACAATGTCACTCTTTGGCACGCTCAACTGGCTGTACCGCTGGTGGAACCCGAATGGTCCCACCTCTCCCAAGGCGGTCGCTACCCAGATCACCAATCAGTTCCTGGCTGGAATCAGCGGTCATACCGATTGATTCAAGACGGAGGCTCTCCCCGTGCACCTTCCCGACATCCAACTCCACGAAGCCGACACACTTGAGGAGGCGGCGACGCTGATGGGGCAATTCGGTCCTCGCGCTGAGTACATTGCCGGTGGAACAGATCTGCTGGTCGACCTGAAGACGGCACGAACCGACACCGACCATCTGATTTCCATCTCGGGCATCGATCAAGCGCAACAGGTGGATGAGGATTCGGAGGGCCTGGCGATCGGATCACTCGTCACCGTGGGACAACTCAACGATATGCCGCTTGCTGGCACTTGGGCCGCGATCCACGATGCCACAGAGGTCATGGCGGCACCGGCGATTCGCAACATGGCGACGGTCGGCGGGAATCTCGCCAGTGCCGTGCCCTGCGCCGACCTCCCTCCTATTCTCATGGTGCTCGGAGCACGCGTTGAACTCTGGTCACCCTCGGGCGTGCGTCGGGTTCCTGTTGCCGATTTCTTCACCGGACCTCGCGCAACGATCCGCAACCATGAAGAAATCCTGTTGAGCATCCACGTACCGACACCGCAGGATCGATCCGGTGCCGCCTATGTGCGATTCGCGCTGAGAGAAGGAAACTCCATCGCCGTAGCCGCTGCGGCAGCCTGCGTTCAACTCGATGAAGCCGGAGTGATTCAGAATGCCGCCATCGCCATTGGCGCCGTCGCCCCGACACCGCTGCTGCTCAAAGACATCCCGGATGTACTCGTCGGCCAAACACCCGATGAGACAACTTGGGCTGACGCCGCCGCAATTGCAATGCAGGCAGCCGCCCCGATCAGCGACATCCGCGGCTCCGCCGGATTCAGACGTGAACTCACGGGCGTATTGACGACCCGAGCCCTTCGTCGCGCAACCGAACGAATCAGTGGTGACTCGAGATGAACTCCGCCTGCACCTTCAACATCAACGGCCAGAAGCATGTGGCTGTGGTCGAGTCGCACGACACGCTGCTCGATGTACTCCGCGAGAAAATCCGCCTTACCGGCACCAAGCGTGGATGCGACCTGGGTGACTGCGGAGCTTGCACGGTGCTGCTCGATGGTCAACCGGTCAATGCCTGCTTGACGCTCGCCGGCACGGTCGGTGATCGCGCCATCACGACCATCGAGGGCCTCGCCAAAGACGGCGAACTCACGCCACTACAGCGGTCCTTCGTAGGAGAAGGTGGCATTCAATGTGGCTTCTGTACGCCTGGAATGACGCTCGCGGCAACCTCGCTGATCGAGCATGATGCCGAACCCAGCGATGATGACATCAAGGAAGCACTGTCCGGCAACATGTGCCGGTGTACCGGCTATTCCGGCATCATGCGTTCGGTCAAACGATGTGGCAACTACCGCGCGGACGGCACCTGCGCCAAGCCTGATCACCATGATGGAGATGTCCCGGAGAAGTCTCCAGACAACGACACGGTCGGCGTGTCAATCCCCCGCGTCGACGCGGTCGACAAAGTCACCGGTCGCGCCCAGTACACCGCCGATATCTTCCTTCCGAACATGGCTTACGGAAAACTGCTCGGTTCTCCGATCGCCCATGGTCTGATCAAGCGGATCAACACCTCCAAGGCCGAGGCACTTCCTGGTGTGCTCGCCGTACTCACTGGAAAGGATGTCACCGATATCAAGCATGGCGTCTCGCCCGCACGCTACGACGAGGATGTACTCGCCAAGGAGAAGGTGCGTCATGTAGGCGATCCGGTCGCGGCGGTCGCCGCCATCGACGAGCGAACGGCCGAGCGTGCCGTGTCACTCATCGAAGTCGAATATGAAGAATTGCCCGCGGTCCTCGATCCGATGTCGGCCATCGCCGAGGGTGCACCACTGGTCAACGATCGCTTCGAACGGAATATCAACACGCATGTCGAGCAGGTGTTCGGCGATATCGAGGCGGGGTTTGCAGAGTCCCATCTGATTCGCGAGGAGATCTTTACCGGAAATCACATCTATCAGTGCCCGATGGAGCCGCACGCGTCGATCTCGACGTGGGATCCAGACGGAACACTCGTCCTGTATACCTCGACGCAGGTTCCACACTACGTGCAGTACATGATGGCGCACGTGTTGAATATTCCACTCGGACGCATCCGCGTGATCCGACCCACCGTTGGTGGTGGCTTCGGCGGCAAGGCGGCGACATCGCCGCTGGAAATCAACTCGGCCCTGCTCTCGCAGAGAATCGGTCGGCCGGTCAAGATGGTCTACACCCGTGAGGAGATGTTCCAATACGGGCGTGGCCGCCACAAACAGCACATGCGATTCAAACTCGGTGTCGATCGCGACGGGAAGATCAAGGCCTTCAAGAGTGAAATCCACCTCGATGGTGGTGCCTACTCCAGTTTCGGTGTGGCAACTGCCTACTACGCCGGCAGCATGATTCCAACGCTCTACCATCTGCCCGCGTATCAGTACGACGGCTACCGAGTGATGACCAACAAGCCGGCCTGCGGCGCGATGCGCGGTCACGGCGTTCCGCAGCCGCGGTTCGCCTTCGAGTGTCTGCTCGGCATGGTCGCCGATGAACTCGGGATCGATCCGGTCGAGATTCGCGAGCGGAACGCGATGGACCCTGAGACGATCACCATCAACGATCTGGATATCGGCAGTTGCGAATACCGCGCGACCCTTCGAGAAGTCAAGGAACGCTCCGGTTGGGCCGAGAAATACGGCAAACTCCCACCCGGCAAAGGCATCGGCATCGGATGCGGCGGCTTCGTCTCGGGCGCCGGCTACTGCATTTACCGAGGGCAAGTGCAACTCTCGCACGAGAAGGGACGCGAACCCTT
>JASMMN010000236.1 GCA_030748155.1 Phycisphaerales bacterium | reverse complement strand
TCAGCAGACATGCTGCAACCCCGAGGGGCGGGAGGCTCGCGCCCGATCAGCCCTTGGATGCATCGATGATGTAGTCGATGGCATGTCCAACGGTCTGAATCTGCTCTGCCTTGTCATCCGGTATGGATGTATCGAACTCATCTTCGAATTCCATCACCAACTCGACCGTATCGAGGCTGTCGGCATTGAGATCATTGGCGAAACTGGTATCGCGACTGACCTCACCCTTGTCAACGCCCATCTGCTCGGCCACGATTTCGATGACCTTGGTTTCGACCTCTGCTTCCGTCACGGGAATGTCTCCTGCAGGCAGGGACCAGCCCCTGCAATGATGGTGGGGATTGTACCGGTTCACGCCCTTCGAGGTGTCGCTCTGTCAACTCAACATGCCGCCATCTACGGCCAGAACGTGGCCGGTAATATAGCCGGCCTGATCGGAGGCCAAAAAGGCCACAGCATGGGCGATTTCCTCGGGATGACCCAACCGACGCAGCGGGAGTTTGGCAACGGCCTCCTGCACCAACTGCTCAGGCAGCGCATCGGTCATGTCCGTCTCGATGAAACCCGGCGCGACCACATTGGCCGTGATGCCCTTGCCACCGAGTTCCTTGCCGATGCTCCGCGTCATACCGATGAGTCCTGCCTTGGCGGCCGCATAATTGCTCTGCCCGGGGTTCCCCACCACACCGACCACCGAACCGATGTTGATGATCCGCCCCCATCGACCTCTCATCATGGGACGAGCGGCGGCCCTGCACAGGCGAAAGGCAGCGCGGAGATTCGTGCCGATGACAGCATCGAAATCCTCGTCACTCATGCGGAGGATGAGACCGTCTCGGGTAATGCCGGCGTTGTTGACCAGAATGTCGAGACGCCCATGACGGTCTACGACGTCTCCGAGCATGGCGTCCACGGCCTCGTCATCCCCCAGATCGCACGGACAAGCATCGGCACTTCCACCTGATGCGATGATGTCATTACAAACCGCCCCGATCGCATCGGCGGAGCGAGCAACCAGTACCACATGATGCCCCTCGGCAGCGAGCCGTTCGGCGATGGCCTTCCCGATTCCACGGCTTGCGCCTGTGACGATGGCGATACGCTGGTTCTGATCCGGCTCGACGCTCATACGGCTGCTCCTGGCGGTCTCCGGAAAAATCCTGCTCCAGCAAAGGGGGGAAAGTGTTCTGGTCTGTGACCGGTCGCCGCCTAGCGCATGCCCGGTCCACCGCCGCCACCGGACTGGTCATCCTCGGGCATTCCATCGGGACCACCTGTGCCGGAACCCACCCCCTTGCCACGAGCGGCCAGCATGCCAAGATCATCCAGTGCCAACTTCTCCTGCTCGGCCTGTACTGCCGCATACCAATCTTCGAAAGCATCCCGCCCCAGCGCATCGCTCAGCCCGGGAGGTGCATAGCCGGCAACCAGCACGTACCTCCCACCGGTCTCCGGCTGCTGGGCAACCTCCCACATCTGACCCTCAATCCGATCGGCGAACTCATACAGGCCGAGCACGGCGACGCGGCCTTCATTGGTCACGCCCATCAGGATCTCGATCCCTTCGATATCCGCCGAAAGTCGGGCGAGTTGTCCCGATGCTTCAAGGTGGGCAAGTTCCTCCTGCTCAATATCGCCGAAGTAGGGTCTGAGTTGATCGGCACGTCCCCTCGCGAACGCATCGAAGAACTTCAACAATCCGATTCGCTCCTCATCGGTCTGCGGTGCCTGACGCTCATTCATCCAGACCCGTTCATCGATGTCGTACTGCGCAATCAAGTCCTCAATCGATGTCGCAGGCGGAGGGCCCGGATTGATCTGCGCCTTCTTGTCCTGCTTGGGCGGAGGTGGAGGTGGATCTTCGCAGCCGAGCATCGGAAGGACCAGAACGCAGGATATGACGAGAATCACGCTATGCCGAAACGGTCGAATCTGGTTGATCATGGTTCTGCACCTTCACGGACCGATCGATCCGTCGCATGAGACCTTTGAGCACCTTGCCCGGGGCCAGTTCAATCCATTGATCGTAGCCTGCTGCCACCATATTCGCCAACTGCCCGGCCCATCGAACCGGGCTGGTGATCTGAGCGACGAGGGTTTCGCGGATCTCATCGACGCTCATGCCCTCGTAGGTGTCTGCCGTGACATTCGACCATACCACGCCGCTGGGCGTCTGCATGGGCGTCGCTGAAAGCACCTCGACCATCCGATCGGCCGCTGGCTGCATGTGCGAGCTATGGAAGGCACCAGCGACAGTGAGGGGCGTGCCGCGCCAACCCTTCTCCTCGCAGGCCGTCACTGCACGCTCGCAGCAGGTGGCATCCCCACTGAGCACAATCTGCCCCGGGGCATTGAGATTGGCCGGAACCAGTACGCCACCATCGCCAGCCAACTCCTGACAGAAGGTCTCCGCCTCCTCTTCGGTGGCCCCCATCACCGCCACCATGCCGCCTTCACTCGCCTCGGCAGCCTCCTGCATGACCGCCCCGCGCCGAGCGACCAGACGCAATCCGTCCTCGAATGAAAAACAGCCCGCCAGATGCAATGCTGTGTATTCACCGAGCGAGAGACCCGCCGCAGTGGCAGGCACCGCAGTATCACCATGCAACCCATGCCAACATGCCACCGAGCAGGTGTAGATGGCGGGCTGACTGACGTCGGTGCGGTTCAGGCGATCGGCCGGACCCTCGAAGCACAGTTCGCTCAACGGCGAGCCGAGCGTGCCACCGAGCGTCTCGTCGGCGCGGGCGAAGACAGCCCTCGCCACTTCGCTCGCCTCAAACCAGGCACTTCCCATCCCCACCGCCTGCGCGCCTTGGCCGGGGCACAGTGCCGTCACATTGATTGTGTTCATGTGGAGATTGTAGAAGAAGGGATCGGATACCGCCTACACTCGCCAGACGCTGCTGGACCAAGTCATCCCACCACCGAAGGCGACCATCACGATGATGTCACCCTCGGTGATCTTGCCGGCCTGCCACAACTGATCGAGACAGAGGCCCACCGAGCCAGCGGAACTGTTGCCGTAGTGGTCGATGTTGATGTACACCTTCTCGTCGGGCAAACCGAGTTTTTCCTTGGCCGATTCGATAATCCGCACGTTGGATTGATGGCAGACGAATTGCGCGATGTCGTCCACGGTGAGTCCCGCAGCTTCAAGCGATTCCTCAATCACATCCTTGAACTTCTTCACCGCGAATTTGTAGACCTCACGGCCATCCATCCGCAGCGTTCCCATTCGCATGCCCGAGTCGACAGTGCCCTCTGGGATGTCTTGTGATGCATTGGGGATGTACAGAGACGGCCACATCCGGCCGTCGGCCTCGATGATCTGATGCAGGCAGCCGCGGTCGGGGTCTTCGTCCTGCACCACCACGGCTGCGCCAGCCGCGTCACCGAACAGAATCGCCACACTGCGGTCGTTGTAGTCGATCGCTGTTGTCATCGCATCACACCCGACGACGCCGATTGAACCAAAGCGACCGGACCGGACGAGCGTGTCGGCGAGATTGATCGCGTAGACGAAGCCAGAGCATGCGGCCACGATGTCAAAGGCACCGGCCGGCTGCGCATCGAGCGCCGCCGAGATTCGACACGCGTTGGAGGGACAGGTCATCTCGGAAGTAACCGAGGCGTGGATGATCAGATCCAGATCGCCGCCAGCCATGCCGGCATTGTCGAGCGCCTTGCGAAGCGCGTCCGTGGCGAGCGTGAATTGGCCCTCGCCCTTGTCGGGATCGATGACTCTTCGTTCCAAGATACCGGTGCGCTTCCGGATCCATTCGTCCGAGGTATCCATCATCCCCACGAGTTCGTCATTGGTCAGCCGTTTGTCGGGCACCGCCGAACCGCACCCTGCCAATCGCACACCGCAGCGTGCTGGAGCGGCCATCAGGCTTCGACCTGCTGGCTTTGGAGAATTTCGATGACTCTCGCGTTGACACCGAGTTCCACAAACCGTCTCGCAGCGGCGAGGGCGTTGGTGATTGTGCGGGCCTTGCTCGAGCCATGACAGATCAGGCAGCCACCGTTGACGCCCATGAGCGGCGCGCCGCCATATTCGTGGTAGTCGTACTCGGCGTAGAGTTTCTTGACGATCGGAGCAAACTGCGAGACGAATGCCGGGTCATGGGACTCCAGTTCCTGCTGCAGGAGTTTGAAAATCCCTTTGCTGAGCCCCTCGGCGAGTTTGATTGTGACGTTGCCGGTCACACCGTCCGAAATCACGACATCACAGTCACCTGCAAAGACGCCGCGCCCCTCGACATACCCCACAAACTCGACCGCCGGATCGTCGCGAAGCAGATCCCGCGCCCGCTGCATGTCCTCGGTGCCCTTCTGTTCTTCGCTGCCTACGTTCATCAGCCCAACGCGGGGCTGCTCGATGCCGAGCACGCGGCGGGCGTACACCGTGCCCATGACGCCGTACTGGTAAAGGTGGTGCGGTTTCGGATCGATGTTGGCGCCGACATCGATGAAGGTGACTGGACCAGCAAACGTCGGTACGACCGCGGCAATGCCCGGTCTCGCAACGCCAGGAAGCCGCCGCATGTGCATCTGCGCGGCCGCCACGAAGGCCCCCGTGTTGCCCGCCGAGATCGCCATATCCAACCGAGCATCACCTGCTTTGGGGCCGGACATGCGGGCCATTTGAACGACCGCAGAGTCGGGTTTAGACCGCGCCGCCTCGACGGGCGACTCGTTCATCTTGATTTCGTTGGAAGTCGAAATCACTTCGATGAGCGCGGCATCAACGCCGCTGGAGGCGACGCCCGCTTCGATGATCGCTTCGTCTCCGAAGAGCACCAGTGTGTCATCAGGATCGAAGGACGTGGCGGCAGCAAGCGCGCCCTCGAGGATTGGAGCCGGCGCGAGATCGCCCCCCATGACATCAACGCCGAGTCTCATGAAATCAGACTGTACCCGACGTCTTGAGCGTCAGCCCAGGGCGGACGTAGCCACAGTCGGTACAAGCTGCATGCGGACGCTTGGTCGCGCCACAGGAGGGACACTCAAGCAGATTCGTCTTGGACAGCGCCAAGTGGCTCCGGCGCTTGTTCTTGCGAGTCGGGGATATCCTGAGTTTGGGCAGGGCCATGGGTGAGGTCTCCTCAAGAACTGGGGCCTGAGAGATCCCTTCCGGGCCCATCAAGCGAACTGCGCAGGGTAGGCGAAGCGGCGTTTTCTGTCAATGCAGCCCCGTTCGGCAGGCCACCGAGTCGAGGATCCATCGGAGCCGCTACAGCAAATGCAGCCAATCCTTGAATAGGAAGTCGAAACGCTCGGTCAGCAGCGTGATACGGCCCATCACGGTCAAGCCGAAGGCTGCGCCGAAGGTGACCATCAGGACCAGAATGCCGCCTCGGGCCGTCTTGCCCACAAGTCCCTTGTGCTCCATCGAGAAGAAGAAGTACACCAGGCACGCCAGCACGCTGAGCAGAATCACGATCGCCGACATCGATGGCCAGAATATGAACGCATCGGCTGTGTCGAGGGCCCAAAGCGGTTTGATCGTGCCCTTGATCTGCAGCAGGAAGTCCGACTCCAGGTGGGCCAGCAGCCGGAAGCCCGCTGTTGCGCCAATGATGAAGGCCAGCGGCCAGCGGGCAATCCAGCCGCCCTTTGGAAGCAGACGGCACACCAACATGATCGAGAGGATCAGGGGAATGATGTAGATCCACTTCCATTCCCAGTCGGCGGCGAGACCCGGTGTCGTCCATCCCCGCACCAACCCGGGCCACAGGTTGACCAGCAACTGATCCACAATGCCCGTGTAGAACGAGTACACCATCGCATACGCTGCCGACGCGCCCACAACGAGCGCCTCGGCCGTCTTGTAGAAGGGATTGTCGCCGATGAGGAAGGACATGATGCACAGCGTCAGGATCGCAGCGAGCCATACGCCGATGGTGCGGTTCCAACTCAGAACCGCGGCCTCAGGGCGATCACCGAGCTTGGTATTGGCAGGCAACTGCGTCACCGTTTCCCACTCTGATGTCTGGTCAGTCACCTTCCAGCCACTTGGAGCGGCCTCAAACAGGCCCGATGCATCTGCCTTCTGCCAGTCGTCCGTGATCAGGACACCGACGAAGTGACTCGACATGAGCTTGGTGGCCGGCGTAATCATCTTGTCGCCGCCGGCCAGTTTGAGGGATTCTGCCGGCAGAGTGCGAACGACCGATTGGGTCAGCGGGACACCCTGAGCATCTAAAGATCTCGCCTTCTGGGAATCTTCGGGAACCCAGATATCAATCTGATCCACATGTTCAAGCATTCGGTAGGACTGCGTTTCCGGCACCACCCAGACCTGTCCGGCGTTGAGTACGAAACCGGCGACCATCATGCCCGCCACGAGTACAAGCAGCCCGACAACCCAGCCGATCAGGCCGCCTCTGGTTGTTCCCGGGACGTGTGTTGTGTCATGCTGGCTCATCAGGCATTCCCCCGACTTCGATCAACAAAGAAGATGATGTTGCCCAGGACGATGAGCAGCACCATCAGCAGGTGCGCGACGAACTGCGGTCCCATCCGCTGCTGAGCAGCCGTCGATGAGAATCGGGCCTTGACAAACTCCGGCTCCTTGAGATCGGGATAGCGATCGCTCATGACTTTCTCGTAGCCTGCGGCACCTTTGATCGCCGCAAGCAGCCCAGCGAGCGGGTCGGGTATGTAGGGGTAGAAGAGCGGTGCCTGCACGCCGGTACAGCCCGAGACCATCGGAAGACCCGATGGCGTCGCAGCGTACTGAATCCACTGCTTGGTGCCCGGGTCGCCTGCGCTGACGCTGATGAGCAGATTCATCTGTTTGGCCGACTTGATGTTCGCCGTCATTGGTATCTCGTTGAGATCCTGCTTTCGAGAGTCGGTGATGAAGAGCTTCTTCCAATCGACGATGATGTTCTTGATGACCGCCTCGTTGCCGGGCTTGAAGCCGAAGGACATGTAGTCGATGCCGTACTTCAGGTGCGGATACTCCTCCTGAAGCAATTTCATGGCGTCTTCGATGAAAGGCTCGCCCAGCGGCCAGAGGCACATGAAGTAGATCTTGTGCTTCTTCTCGGCAAGATGACGCGTAAACGACATCGCCATCGGCAGCAACTCACCCTGCGATCCCGGATCGAAGTCGAAGGAAAGAAGCACCCGGGAGCCATCGGGAAGACCTTCCACGGCGTTGAACACGTTGCGGGTCATCATCGACACCTCGGACGGTGGCTCGAAACGAAGCAGGACCGGGATGGCCACCGCAAGCCCCATGATGAGGAAGATCAAACGACGATCGAGATTGCGAAGAAGATTCATCATGGGTCAGTCCGCCGATCCAAGGTAAGAGCGGTCAACACCGAGGATGACCTTGAGTGAGGTGGACACGATGCCCAGTGCAATGCCGATCATGATGGCCCGATTACCCGCCTTCTGCGGCACGTCAAGGATCACCTGCGTAAGGTTCTCGAGTCGAAGTCCGTTGAGAAGCTGATACCACCAGCCACCGATGTACTCCACTGTCTCCTTCGCCAGTGGCTTGTGATCAGCACTCATGTACTCATAGGGCACACCATTGACGACAATATCCTTCAGGGCAACATACTGCTCAGCCTGCATGCTGACCGCAAGCGTGAAGTCCCTGATGGAATCGACCCGGACGAGTCCGGCCTGGATCAGCGCCTGCTGGTCGATCCCGAGGCTGGCATAAGGCACGCCATTGACCACAACATCCTTCAGCAGCACGCCGTCGTCCAACTGCGTCACCACCGCCGTCACCAGATGTGCAGTCGCCTCCGGCAACGTCGCCAGATATGGCGCAAGATGCTGGAGATCATTCACCCACCACTCGATCTTCGGCAGGAAGTCGGTCAGCCAGTAGCCCGCATATACCTGTCCGAGCAGCACGATGAAGGCGGTACCGAGCAGGAGCGTTGCCTCGACGTTCTTGGCGCGGAACGCGCGGAAAGCGGCCGAGGCGATGTAGAACGCAAGCATCGCGAACATCGTCGCCGTAAGCGGCACGAGTCCGAATTTGTAGATCCACCAGAAGAGCGAGCCGTCCTGCACGATCGGGGCGGTCCACGCATTGTCCGGTGCAGAAGGTGTCGGCATGGCGCCGATCTTGAACAGGCCAATGATGAGCGTCACAAAGAAGGCCGTCAGCGTGATGGCCGCGTAGCCCCAGCCGGGCTGCCGATTCGAAATCTTCGTAAGATTCAGCAGCAGCAGGCTGCCCGCCCCCAGCACCATAGCGGCGGCCGCGAGGATGATGAACATCTCCATCGCCTCGGCTCCCCACTGTTCCGTATACGGAATGAAGTAGGTGGCAATCATCAGCACACCGACGAGGGCCGCGATGAAGAGTGGGATGGTTCGTTTGGCGATCATGAATCACCTCCGCCGCCATGTGGCTGCTGAGAAAGTGATTCGAGTTCCGCGGCTATGTCCGCATCAATGACCCGCACCTTGTCTTCGTTCGGCACAAGTCCTTCGTCGCCGAGGATGTTGTCCTCGATGTACAACTTCGCGATCCTGCCACCCCGCCATGTATCGATGGTCACGGCAAGCGTGGCAAGCGTGCACCCGACGACCAGAAGACCGGCCGCGATGATCTTGCCGATGTCCTGTCCCTTGAGCGATCCGAGTTGTTCGGGATCGTTGGAAAGATAGGCTGACGCCGCGAAGAACTCCTCGCCGATCAGCGTGTAATCGCAGGCCGCCACGAAGAACGGCAACTGTGACGGCATGGCCGTGCCGGCCACCTGAATGGCGCCGATCGAGTTGGCCGTCTCGGCGAGAATGAGCGATTCAGCATAGAACGCGCCCATGTAGAAACAGGCCGCCGGCCGCTCCCGGACCATCACGCCCTGCACGCCAGCCGTGTAACCGAACTGCTCGTCGGTGAGGTAGTAGATGTTGTCCTCGTTGTAGGCGTCTGGGCGCCCTTCCCCGAGGTACACGGCCTCGACGGTTTCGCGGGCGGTGGTCATCACCAGCGAGCGGGCCGTTGGCACCTTGAGTTGCGCGTCGTACTGAGCAGCCGTCTTGGCGACGTTGGCCAGAACCGTAATACCGGCCACCGTCTGAATATCGTTGATGTCGAGGATGCCCGGAACAAACAAGACGGGCTTGCCCATCTCGGTTGCCCGGCCGACCGCTTCGCTGACCGCTTCGAGACCGGCGATCCTG
>JASMMN010000235.1 GCA_030748155.1 Phycisphaerales bacterium | reverse complement strand
AGCGTTGGGGCTGGTCGAGGCTGCGTGCGTGGCAGCATGAGATGGCGGTGTGGGCGGGCGAGCAGGTGGCCACTGCGTTTGGGACGGAAGTGAGCGACGGCAGTGGCGGCGGGATGACCGCCGCGATGGTGTCGGCGCGATTACCCGAGGCGGCATCGGCACGGTACGAAGATCGCTTCGTTTTTCGTGACGAAATCGCCAACCGGCACCGCGTCGAGATTTCGGTGGATGATGTGTCCGGATGCTGGTGGGCGAGGTTGTCCTTCGGCGCATGGAATCGATGCGGAGATGTGCAGCGAGCGATTGAAGCGGTGCAGGACTGTCTCACGTAGCGGGGTGGTGGTGGTGGGGGGGTGGTGGTGGGGGGGTGACCACCGACTCTTGCTTCCGGGTGCCCGATTGCCTGGCGGCGAGGACTACTGACCGACGCGGGCCACGATGAGTTCTTGTCCCGGAGCCGCCCTTCGCGCTACAGCCGCTTCGCCCCGAGATGCGAAGCTGCCGCATTGGACCAGCCACCAGGTACCGCCACCATCTGCGCGGGTGCGGACAACCACGGGCGAGAGTCCGGATTGCTGCGCAATGGAAGCAAGTGAGGCGGCGTGTGTATCGGCGGCGTCGCGGGTGCGGTAGGCGGCGGCCTGAAGCGCATAGGGGTGTCCTGCGGGGGCTGCCACTCCTTGTGAGGTGCGTAGTCTCGTCCGCCAGCGGTCCGCCGCGAGCGAGTTGCCCGCGGTTTTGGCTGCAGCCAACGCTTGCTCGCCGGTTTGCCGCCGATCCGCTCCGCTCAGCAGCAACCACGCCCGCTCGTAGCGTCGGAGGGCTTCGGCGTAGGCGGCATCGTCTGTGGCGATCTGACCAAGCATGGCCTCGGCACCGCCGGCAACCGCCGGGTGGCCGGATTGGGTGGCGGTGGCGAAGAAGGTCTTGGCCCCGGCAATGTCACGATTCCGGTATTCGGCGAGTCCGCCGTACCACGCGGCGGTGGTGGCCTGCGGCGCGTGCTGGGCAATCATCAATTCAGCGGCGCGGCATGCAGCCCCATCGAGGCGTTCTTCATACAACTGCTGCACCCGTTGCAGATTGACAGCAGGGGGCTTGGGTTGGCAAGCGGTCAGCAGCGTGGCAATGGTCAGGGCGAGGTATCGTGTCATGGGCAGAGCGTACAAGAGACAGGCCCCGGCTGATAGTCTGCGCTCCGATGCATGTGCTCGAACCCATTCTTCGCAATTGGACTCGCCACCCGTTTCGGGTCTGGGCCGAGGACGACTTCCGTTGCTGGCGGGGGGTCACGATGTGGGCCGCGTCGAGGCATCTGGCCCGGGCGATCGAAGATCACACGACCCGCCCGAATATCGGTGTGCTGCTGCCGACCGGTGGTGCCTTTCCGGTCTCTCTGGCAGCCATCTGGATGCTGGGGCGGACCGTCGTTCCACTGAATTACCTGCTCTCCAAGGAAGAAATCGCTTGGATCATCGAGCACGCCGAACTTGATCTGGTCGTGACCGCAAGTGCCATGCTGGAGAAGTTCGGTCCACTTCCGGATTCCGTACAGTCCCTGGCACTTGATGAGCAGCAGTTCAGAGGTGTGCCGTCGCTGTTTCGACCGATGAAGCGGGCGGATGAGCACGTCGCCGTGATGCTCTATACGTCGGGCACATCGGGGCGTCCCAAGGGCGTGCAACTCACCGTCGCCAACCTCGCAACCAATGTCGATCAGTGCATTCGGTGGGTCAACTTCACCAAGCGGGATTGCTTTCTCGGCGTGTTGCCGCAGTTTCACAGTTTCGGATTCACCGTCACCACGCTGCTCCCCCTGATTCTCGGCTGCACCGTGGTGTACACGGCTCGATTTCAGGTGTCGCGGGTGCTGGAACTCCTTCGTCGTCGCCGGCCAACGGCGCTCATGGCGATCCCGTCGATGTACAACGCGCTGTTGCGATCCAAAGCCACCAAGCCCGAGGATCTCGCCTCGCTCAAGTACATCGTCTCGGGTGGCGAGCCGCTTCCCGACGCCGTGTATGACGGATTCGCCGAGCGGTTCGGCATACGCATTTGTGAGGGGTACGGCCTGACCGAAACGGCACCAGTGACCAACTGGGTGCGTCCGCAGGAAGAACATCGCGGTGTGGTCGGGCGTCCGCTCGACGGTGTCGAGGAAGTCATCATCGACCCCGAGTCGGGCGAACAACTTGGTGCCGGGCGTGACGGTGAGATTCGCATTCGCGGCGGCAACGTCATGGTCGGCTACTACAAGGATGCCGAGGCGACATCGGCGGCCTTCGACGACAACGGCTTCTTCCGCACCGGCGACATGGGCCAGTTTTCCGAGGATGGCTTTCTTTCGATCACCGGGCGTATCAAGGAGATGCTCATCATCGGCGGCGAGAATGTATTTCCGCGAGAGATCGAGGATGTGATTCGTCGGCATCCGGCCATCCTTGACGCAGCGGTGATCGGCATGACCGATTCGATACGTGGTGAGGTGCCGCTGGCATTTGTGGAACTCATCGAAGGTGTGCAGGCTGATCCGGTTGAGATTCGTCAGTTCTGCCGCGGCTCCTTGAGCGGGTTCAAAGTGCCGCGTGAAGTACGCATCGTGGAGGCCCTGCCGCGGAATCCAACCGGGAAGATCCAGCGGCGGCGGCTCTCATCGGACACGCCGGGCAGAGAGGAACCGACACATGCTGAGTCGTGATCGCCTGCCCATCACGCTGGCGCACAGTCCGGACCCCGATGATGCCTTCATGTGGTGGCCGTTGGTCGGTCTTGGTGATGATGGACCGGCGATTGATACCGGTCGGTTTGACTTCGAACTGGCAACGGACGACATCGAATCGCTCAACATCGCGTCGGAGCGTGGTCAGTACGATGTGACGGCCATCAGCATCGCGCAGTACCCGAGTGTTCGTGAGCGGTACATTCTGACCGCCTGCGGCGCTTCGGTTGGCGACGGCTACGGTCCCAAACTGGTCACGCTTCCCGGGGTGGGTTTGGATCGAATTCGTGACGAGCGTCCGGTCATAGCCGTGCCGGGTGATCGCACGACCGCACTGGCGAGCAGCCGGTTGCTGCTGGGCGAGTCGATGCGGTGGGAGGCGGTGCCCTTTGATGAGATCGAAGCTGCCGTGCTGGATGGGCGGTACCTTGCCGGCGTCGTGATTCACGAGGGACAACTCACCTGCGAGCGAAACGGTCTGGAGATCGTGCGTGATCTCGGGGCGTGGTGGCAGGAGACTCGTGGTTTGATCCTGCCGCTCGGCGGTAACGTCGCCAAGCGTGATTTGCAGACCCGTGGCGGTCCCGGCACGTTGGCGGCTCTGACCAACGTGCTGAGGGCTTCGCTTGAGTATGCGTTGGAGCATCGGGAGGCGTCACTGGAATGGGCGATGCGGTTCGGGCGGGGCATCGACCGGGCAGACGCCGACCGTTTCGTCGGGATGTACGTCAACCGCTGGACCCTCGAGTTCGGTCAGGACGGCGAGGCGGCTGTGCAGGTCTTCCTCGAGCAGGCCCATGAGGCGGGTATCCTTGAGAACCCGGGTATGGTGGACTTCGCTCGGCCGATGGTGGCGGGCGGCGCAGGAGTGGACGCATGAGTTCGATGCCAGGAACTTCGGCAGGGTTCAGCATCCCTCTGGTGCGGCAGTTCAGCATCTTCTTGGAGAACCGCGTGGGGCGGCTCGTGGACATTCTCCGCAGTTTTGATGAAGCGGTTGATGTGCAACTGCACGCCTTGGCCGTTCTGGAGGCGACTGATTTCGCCGTTGTCCGGCTTATTCCCGACAACGCCGACGCAACTCGCCGATTGTTGCAGGAGCGTGATCTCTCGTTCTCCGAGATCAACATCATGATCATCGAATTCGATGACGATCATACGCTCTCGGAGATGTGCCTCTACTTGCTCGGCGCCGAACTCAATATCCAGTTCATGTATCCGATCATCGGAGATCATCCGGTGGCTGGCCCGCGCATGGCGATCTGCTGCGATGACAATCAATTCGCTGGGCAGGTACTGCTTCGGAAGGAATACCGCTTGTTGGGGGCGGAGGATCTGCGGTAAGCGTCACCGGTGCGCTGGCAGGCAGGACTTACTGTCTGGCGGGACCCTCAGCGTGACTCCGGGGTGCGTTCTCCACTGCTCTGCAGCGACGAAGTCGCCGCCAATACCTCACACAATTTCATCGGTGTCATGTCGGCATCGAAGACATCTGGGTCATAGTCGTGCTCACGCCTCCGGATGATCTTGACGGACTCAAGTACATCGCCCTGCACCATTTCGCGAATCACATCGAGGCCCGTTACGACTCGCCCATAGGTGATTACACGTTCGTTGAGGTGTGGCGCTGGGAATTGCAAGATGTAGAACCGAGTGTCGGCGCTGCCTGGTTTGCTGTCCGAGTAGCCCATGAGGTTGCCAGCCAGTACGAGACGCGGCTGACGCTGATATTCCTCCTTTGGAAGCGACCAAATGGGATACCCGTCGCCTTCATGTCGATCGCCGAAGATGGTTCGGAACCCTTGGTGGACTTGTCCGGCTTCATGCCCGTCATAGAGGCCGAGGTCGGCAGCGGCGATGAAGGCGGCGACGCTGTTTGGCGCGTCGTCCTCGAAGAGTTCCATGACCACCTCACGGCCATTGATGGTCAGCAGTGCCAGCGGGTTGTTGTTGCGGCGTGCATCCTCGAGACGCAGTTGCTGCTCGGCGGGCCACATTTCGGCGGCGGTTCGCCGGAGCGGAATCATGAATCCGAGGCGGCGAAAGAGGCCGGGGCGTTCCGCCGTCTTCAACGCTTCCATGTCGATCGATTCAATCAATTCACGGGCGCGTTCAAAGTGATGGTCTGCGTAATGCGTGTCCGACCAGAGGTAGAGATGCGCCGGGTCGGTCATCAGTTCCTCTGGAATTGAATCAAGCAATCGCCGCGCCACGCTGAAATGATTGGCGTGCCGGTGACCGCGGGCCGTTGCGATCGCGATATCGAGGTTGTTCGGGTGGTCGATCCTGAGCTGCTCACCGATGGCGCCGGCCATGTCTCCAGCGACGCGGGCAAGTATGTCCAGTTCTCTCTGGCACTGCTCGATATCACCGTCGGGTCCACCGAGCCTGTTGAACCGTTCGACGATTCGCTGCGGATCTTCAACAGCGAGAATGCGAAACAGCCTGTCCAGATACAACAAGGCATCTGGCCGCTGTCGAACCAGTCCTTCGAGCACTTCAAAGGCGTGCACCGGATCGCGGGACATCCAGTAGTCGGTCCATGTCAGGCCAGCGGTGGTCTTCTGGGGCGCGAGTTTCAGCAGGCGGCCAAAGGCGTCATCGACGCCGATCCCGTCCTGTAGACCCACGCTCAGCGTTGCTTCCATTTCAAGCCCGCGCGGGTCATTTGGATAGTGATCGGTGAAACTGCGGGCTCGCTCACGCAGTGTCCGGGCCGGCGTTGCCCAGTCGACTTCGGGCTCGTTTGATCGGGGCAGGGCCGCGTAGTCTTTCCGGAGTTTCGCCACCGCGACATCTGCAGGGGAGGGTGTCAGAGACTCATTCGGCGGATTGATGGGGGTCGGCGTGCCGATGCACAGCAGCGTGATGAGCAGTGGGATGAGCATGGGATGGGGCTGATTCCTGATGGATGAGGGGCACGGACAGCATAGGCGGTCCGGGGTCAAGGCATCCCACATGGACCTGTGCTGATTGATTGGAGTGTTTTTTGAGAAATGAGGTCTGCGGTCGTTGACGTGATGGGGGGAGGTTGTATGATTTCACCCGTCGGCCGCGTGGCTGACCCAAATATGCCCCCGGAAGGGCTCGGTATGCGGCTTTGCCGCTACCGGGCCTTTTTCTTGCGCTTGCTTTCAGTGCTGCCAGACGCTGGATGGTGGATTGGGAGGTCCCGGGGGTGTGTATTGAAATAAGTCGGAGGGGTGTTGACAGAAATGGGGGGGGTCCGCGGATACGGAGTGGAAGCGGATGTGGCTCACAATGGCTCACACCGCGAGACACAACTCACTTTGCTCCCTTGCATTGAATGGAGTGCTCCGACGGTCGGAGTGCTCCGTTCTTTCTTCGGACCTGTGAGAACTGCGGCGCGTGGGCGATTCCGACATTGAGCAGCACGCTGTTGGTGACCAGTTCGCGACACGCTTCCACAGGATCGGACAACAGCGTGGCCGCCGCTACGACGCTTCTGCGGCCTCGATTTTGAGTTCGGTCATGGTGCCGGGTTCGGTCGCCTCGTCCTCGGGATACGCAATGCGGCCGTGGTGGATGGCGCCGACTCGGGTGAGGATGGCTTCCTTGACCTTGCTCAGTTCGGCGAGCGTGAGGGGGCACTGGTCAAACTGACCGTCGAGGAGTCGTTTCTCGGCCAGTTCGTGTACGAGTCCTTCGATCTGAGCAGGCGTAGGCTCGTTCATGGCCCGAGTGGCGCTCTCGACGCAGTCGGAGAGCATGAGGATGGCGGCCTCCTTGGTCTGGGGCCGAGGTCCGGGGTACCGGAACTCGACTTCCTGCGGCGTTTCCTTGTCGCCGGCTTCTTCCGCTCGCTGCTTGGCGGCGCGGTAGAAATACTCGACCAGCGTGGTGCCGTGGTGGGACTCGATGAAGTGGACGATCGTGCGTGGGACGCGATATTCGCGGGCCAGTTCGATGCCATCCTTGACGTGTCCGATGATGACCAGCAGACTCATTGCGGGACTGAGGTTGTCGTGGCGGTTCTCACCACCCTGCTGATTCTCGACGAAGTACTGCGGCTTGTGCATCTTTCCGATGTCGTGGTAGAGACCACCGACATACACGAGCAGACCATCGGCACCAATCGCTTCGGCGGCCGCTTCGGCGATGCTTGCCACCTGCATGGAATGGTCATAGGTGCCCGGAGCTCGCTGCTGGAGTTCCCGCAATAGTGGGCGGCGAGGATCACGCAGTTCAGCGAGCGTCATGCCGGTGGTGATGTGGAAGACGCGTTCGATACTCGGCAGGATGCCCAGCACCAGGAAGCCCACACACAGCGCCGCTGCGGCGGCCAGTGCGGCATCGACCAACACTTGCAGAATCGCACCGGAGACCGATGGGTACTCGATCATCCCCAACACGATCGTACCGCCAGCAGATACCGCAGCGGCGATGAACGAGGCGCGGATCAGGCAGGCGCGGCTCCGCACCTCATGGAGTTGGGCGATCAGCGTGCCAGCGCCCGCCATCAGCAGGATGAACCAGCCGATGCTCTCGCCAAAGGCCATTGTGATGATGGCGGCCTGAATGGCGGTGACTGCCACGGCGAGCCGCTGGTTGTAGGAGAGCCGCAGAATGGTGGCGGTCAGCAGCAGGGGACCGAGCGAAGCGGCGAGTTTGAGCGCTGGGACATCGGCGGTGACCAGCATCGTGATGGCGAGCATGATCGCGACGAGCAGGCAGATTGCGATCAGCCGCAGTGTGTTCCGGGCAATGCGTCGGTGCGTCATGGCCGTGAAGCCGGCAAGAAAGATCGAGAGCGCAGCGAGCAGCAGGCCGATGCCGATGCGTGGGATCCATCTGGCGGTCCATGACGCGGATGTGGTGAAAACGCGAGCTTCTCGGATGGCCTCATCATGCTGCAAGGTCGTGATCGATTCACCGGGTCGGTAGATAACCTCGCCAGCAGCATGTTCGATCATGACCGGTTCGATGCCCGCGGCCGCTTCGTCGGCCAGCGCATCGGTTCGGTCGCGGTCCAGCAGCATGGATGGTCTCGCGTCGCGGGCGATGCGGGTGGTGACGATATCGACGACCGACTCGGGGTACCCCGCTCGCCTGACGATTTCGCGGAGGCGAGGGGGGACCACGCCGTCGTCCATGCTGGTGACGTTCAGGGGCTCGCCTCGCAGTGGCCGCTCGAAGGTCCCGTCCGCCAGCCCGAGGGCGCGGTTGGTCGCGGCTTGGGTTGCAAAGAGTTGAAACGTCTCGGGGTCGAGAATGGGCGCCTTGATGAGCGCGTCCTGTGTGAGCGCATCGGTCCACTTGGCCCACGCATCCGTCGGGCCGCCGGGACCGGCGAAGGGCTTGATCGTCGCGAGTTTCGCTTCGTCCAGATTGAAGTCCTTCTTCAGTTCATCCGCCACACCAGCGAGCGATTCCGTGGCGGCAACGGCCGTCGGCAATCCCAGTAGCGACGAGTGCAGGCGGTCAAGCGATGTGGTGTTCGGGACGTAGATGAACGGCGAGTCGGCGCGGGCTTCGTCACGGCGGGTGATCGTGGCCGCTGCGTTCTCGATGCGGTAGTCCAGTCGGGTCAACCTTGCCTGCTTGGCGATGAGGCCCGGGTAGGCGTAGACCTGCTCGCGGGCCCAGCCGACCAGCAGGCAGGCGAAGATCAGGAAGCCGAAGATGATGATCGCCGAGCGAATGAATTCGGGCCGCTTCAGGGCTGCTTTCAGATCGGCTGGGGGTTTCGGGATGTTGCGGCGAATCTCCTGCCGCCGCTTCTCCCGGCGGCTGGTCGTCTTCGGCTTGTTGGAGGTGTTCATGGTGGGCGGTCCGGGGTCCGGGGGCCGGGGGGCCGTGGCTCAGTGTACCCCTCACGAGGCTCTGACCGTGGTAGGCTCCATGTCGACCATTGCCCCTTCTGAGGACGACACCGAATGCCCTCTGCTTTCATAATACGCCTGCTTGGTGCCTTTCTGCTTGTTTCTGGGGGATGCGTCAATGACGCGGGCACACCCGCCTCGCCGGTACAGGTGTCGCTGAGCGATTCGCAGGCGATTGGAGTGCGGGGGGTGCTCGATGACGGGGTTCCGGTCGAACCGGGTCCGCTGCTGCCGCTGCTCCCGGCTTCCGGGGTTCGCTGGAGCGATGTGGAGCGGGCTGTGAAATCGGCGGGTGCCGAGCCGGAGATCTTGTTCGCGGTGGTGTCAGCGGACGTGGAGCCGAAGACCGCGGCGATTTATCTACGCACTACCGAGGGCTGGCCGGTCCTGGTGCGGGCACATCCCACCACGGGGGGCATCAGGTTTGATGCGGTTGTTGGTCCCTACCCCGGTGATCCGGTCGCGCAGGAGAAGGCACGCCAGATGGAGCGGGCGAGCATGAAGTCGCTGCGGGAGTGGGGGAAGAAGCCAGCGGTTTCTTCCTGGCGGTGTTTGGCAGAATCCGCTCCTCCTGTAAACGGGAGCGCGGAACGCTACCGGGGAGGAACCGCCAAATGAAAGTCGGTCGCTGACTGAAACTGATGCGCTGCTCGCAGCAGCGTGTCTTCGCCGAGCACTGGGCCCTGCAGTTGCACGCAGACCGGAAGCGGGATGCCATCGGTATCGACCGTGCCACAAGGAATCGATATGCCGCACGTGCCGGCGATGTTGGCGGTGACGGTGTATTTGTCGCACAGGTACATCGAGATTGGATCGGCGTGGGAACCGAATTTGAATGCGACCGAGGGCACGGTGGGTCCGAGCAGCAGGTCGACATCCGCATAGATGCGGGCGTATTCGTCGTGAATGAGTCTTCGCACCTGGAGTGCTCGTTTGTAGTAGGCGTCGTAGTATCCGGCGCTGAGGACATATGTCCCGAGCATGATGCGGCGACGTGCTTCGGCACCGAGTCCCTCGCTCCGGCTCGCCGCATACAGGGCCTCGAGCCCTTCGCCAGCGTTCTTGGCGCGACGGCCGTATCGGATGCCGTCGAACCGTGCGAGATTGCTCGATGCCTCGGCGGGACCGAGAACGTAGTAGCAGGCGATGCCGAGTTCGGTGGTTTCGAGATTGACCGGCTTGACCTCGCATCCGAGTTGGCTGAACACATCCGCGGCGCGGTGTACTGCCTCATTGATGGCCGGGTCGTTCTCCTCGGAGAGGTGTTCGCTCGGGATGCCGATTCGCAATCCCTGAAGCGACTCCTGCAGTGCATCGATGCCGCCAGTTCCGGGCGACGATGCCGATGTATCATCGCGAGGGTCTTCGCCGGCCATCACCTGTAGTAGCAATGCGGCGTCGGCGGCGTTTCGGGTGAAGGGGCCGATCTGGTCCATGCTTGGTGCGAAGGACACGAGCCCCCATCTGCTGATCCGCCCGCCCGTTGGCTTGAGCCCTGTGATGCCGCAGAACGCCGCGGGCTGCCTGATGGATCCGCCGGTATCGCTGCCGAGAGCGCATGGAACGAGTCCTGCCGCCACCGCTGCAGCGCTGCCACCGGATGATCCGCCGGGCACCCGTTCAGGATCCCACGGGTTGTGGACCGGGCCATAGGCGCAGTACTCGGTTGAAGAACCCATCGCGAATTCATCGCAGCGGGTTCGTCCGAGCAGGACGGCACCTGCCTGGCGGAGTCGCTCGGTCACTGTCGCATCGTAGGGGCTGACGAAGTGTTCCAGAATGCGGGATCCACAGGTCGCCGGCTCCCCTGTGACCATGATGTTGTCCTTCAGGGCGATCGGGACGCCGGCGAGCGGTCCTAGGGCCTCGCCTGCGGCAATGCGGCTGTCTACATCTGTGGCCATGGACCGTGCGGTATCTTCGCGAACGGCTTGGAAGCAGCCAAGCGATCCGTCGAGTGCTTCAATGCGAGCGAGCCGCTCGTCGAGGACTGCTGTGGCGGTTGTCTCACCGGACGCGACCGCAGAGGCGATATCGCGTACCGTTTCGGGCTGACTCATGCCGCACTTCCCCCGTCAAGGACCTTGGGCACGGCGATGTAGTCACCTTCTCGCTCCGGTGCCAGATTCAGCACGGTCTCAACGGGCAGCGGCTGCTGTGGTATGTCGCCGTGCAGCCGTGAGCAGTGGCTATGCGGCGAACTCATCGGCTCGACACCACGCACATCTACTTTGGAGAGTCGGTGAACATGTTGGAGGATCGCCTTGAGATCCTCGCCGATCGCGACGAACTCGTCTTCGGAGAGCGCAAGGTGGGCAAGTGCCGCTATGTGCTGGACTTGCTGCAAACTGAGTTCGGCAGGGGCGTTCATGGGCGAGCAGGGTACCTCCGCCGCCACCATGTGTGCCGCCGCCGCCCTTACAATGCCTAGCCCGCTCTGGAGCAGGGGGACCGATGATGAAGAAGCTCCAAGGCATCCCGGTGGCTCCTGGCATCGCCCAGTCCGGCGCGTTTGTGCTCGATCAGGCTCGCGAACGTATTGCCCGAGACGATGTTGCGCAATCCCGGCGGGCCGAAGAGGTCGCGTCGCTCGATGTGGCGATTGATGCAGCGGTGGCATCACTTGCCGGGGATCGGGATCAGGTCGAGCGGGATCTCGGCCCGGAGGCCGCACAGATTTTCGATGTGCACCTCGTGCTGCTCCGCGACAAGGCGCTCATCGACCCGGTTCGGGCGAGGATCCTCGATGAGGGCGTGACCGCTGCCTACGCCGTATCCGAGGCCTTCCATGGGTTGGCTGAGCGGTTCAGGACGATGGGTAGCCCCGTCTTTCGCGACAAGGCCCGCGATGTACTTGATTTGGAACGCCGGATTCTCGATCACCTGCTCGGGCGGACCCGCGAGCGGCTCGAGAAGGTGGAGGAGCCGGTCGTGCTGCTCGCCCATGAACTCACGCCGGCAGACGCCGCGTCGCTGAGTTGCGAGAAGATCGTCGCGATCGTGCTCGAGGCGGGCGGGCGGACCGATCACGCCTCGATCGTTGCTTCGGCGATTGGTGTGCCGGTTGTGGTGGGCTGCGGAGATGTGCTCGGCGACATCAGCGATGGCGATCCGGTCATTGTGGACGGAACCGATGGCGTCATTGTGGTGCATCCTGATGAGGAGACGGCGGCTAGGTTCCAGCGACGGAAAGAAAAACTCGAGCAGTTCCGGGCCTCGGTCGGCCCCGCTGGTGAAACCAAGACGGCGGATGGAACCCACATCGACCTGTTCGGCAACATAGAGTTCGTTCGCGAGATCGATGGGCTGCTCGAAGTTGGCGGAGACGGCGTCGGGCTGTACCGCACCGAGTTCACCTATCTCACCAGCGTGATCGAGCCCGACGAAGAGGAACTCTTCGAGCACTATTCGACGGCCCTGAAGCGGCTTGATGGTCGCCCACTTACGATCCGTACGTTGGATCTCGGCGCGGACAAGTACACGCAGGCGCACGCTCTTGAGCCGGAACGAAACCCATTCCTCGGCCTGCGGAGCATTCGCTACAGCTTGCAGAACATTCCGATGTTTCGTCGACAGTTGCGGGCCATCCTGCGGGCGTCTCCGCACGGCAATCTCCGGGTGATGTTTCCGCTGGTGACGACGGTCGGCGAGTTCCGGCAGGCCAAGATGCTGCTTGAAGATGTCCGCGACGAACTGCGGGACGAGGGGCACGAGGTTGGTGGCGAGATTCCAGTGGGAATGATGGTCGAAGTACCCAGTGCCGCCATCATGGCATCCACGTTTGCTCGGGTGGCTGATTTCTTCTCGATCGGCACCAATGACCTCATTCAATACACCGTGGCGGTCGATCGGGGCAATGAGCGGGTGGCCAGCCTCTACACGGCGGCCAGCCCGGCTGTTCTGAGGCTCGTCAAGACGGTTGTGAGGGCTGCACAGCGTCGAAACGTGCCTGTGAACATTTGTGGTGAATGTGCGAGCGATATCACGTACACTATGCTCTTGTTGGGACTCGGTCTGCGAAGCCTGTCGCTCGTTCCCGCTCAGATCCCCCGGGTCCGTGAAGTGATCCGGCGTGTGACGGTGGAAGACTGCGAGCGGCTGGCCCGGCGGATCGGCTCCCTTGATTCCGAGCGGACGATCCTCAAGGTCCTCCGCGATGAACTAATTCAGGTGCTTCCTGAGATCGCCGGTGAACTGCTCGATGACTGATCGCAGGGCGGCTTTCGAGGGAAGCACATCACAAACCACGGCTGACCTCCAGCCACGACGCGAGAAGAGTGCAACACTCTGGAGCGGCGGCCCGGAGACAGTCACAAGCGAGACGGTCGTGAAGACTGCGTTCAGGAAAGACGGTTCGAACTCCCGCCCGAGGTTCATCTCGGCGTGGGTATTGTCGCATCGAGAGACCTTGCCTGGCCACCTTCTGCGATCGAACACACGAAGGACATATCGTGGAAAAGAAAAAAACAAAGAAGCAGGATGCTTCGAAGGGCGAGATCATGCTCGTCAACGATGTTTCCGGCGAAGAGTGCCGGATCGCGATCGTGCGAGACGGGCGGCTTGAGGAACTATTCACCGAACGGGCCGCGACGGCGACCAGCGTCGGCAATATCTACAAGGGGCGGGTGAGCAATGTCGAATCGGCGATTCAGGCCGCGTTCGTCGACTACGGGCAGCCCCAGCGTGGCTTCCTGCACATCTCCGATCTGCACCCGCGGTACTTCCCGGGCGGCGAAACCTCGGAAAAGGTCGGTCGCAAGACGGCGCGGCACGATCGGCCGCCGATTCAGCGATCGCTCAAGCGTGGCGATGAGATCCTCGTGCAGGTCCTCAAGGAGGGCATCGGCACGAAGGGGCCCACGCTGACGAGTTACCTCTCCATGCCGGGTCGTCTCATGGTGATGATGCCCTACATGGACAAGGTCGGCGTGACTCGCCGTGTCGAGGACGAAGACGAACGCAAGGCCATGCGGAAGGTGCTCGATTCGCTCGATCTGCCCGACGATTTCGGGTTTATTCTGCGAACAGCCGGCATGGGGCAGACCAAGCGCGAACTGAACCGCGACGTCGCCTACCTGACGCGTATGTGGAAGGTGATGGAGAAGCGGATCGCCAAGACCGGTGTTCCGGCCGAATTGTATACCGAGTCCGATCTGGTGCTGCGAACGGTGCGTGATGTGCTGCGGCCGGAAATCGAGGCGATCATCGTCGATGACGAGAATGCGTACAACCGAGTCAAGGCCTTTCTCAGTGTCATCGCGCCACGGTCATCTCCCCCCGTCGTGCACTACCGCCGCAGCATGCCGCTCTTTCACGCCTTCAACGTCGAACGCCAGATCGAGACGATTCACTCGCGGGAGGTTGATCTTCCCAGTGGCGGTCAATTGGTCATCGAGCAGACTGAGGCTCTGGTCGCCATCGACATCAATTCCGGCAAGAGCCGCGCGGCAAGGGACAGCGAAACCAATGCATACCGCACCAATCTTGAGGCGATCGAAGAGATTGCGAGACAACTGAGGCTGCGGGATCTCGGAGGTCTGGTGATCAACGACCTCATCGACATGCGGCAGCGATCGCGTCGACGGGAGATCTACGAGAAGTTCGAAGAACTGCTCAAGACGGACCGCGCCCGCACGACCATTCTTCCGATCAGCGACTTCGGGATTCTGGAGATGACTCGGCAGCGGATGCGTCCGAGCATCCGCATGGCCAACTATGTCGATTGCCCGGCTTGCAGTGGCCACGGAGAGGTGAAGGCTCCGGAAATGGTTGCCGCCGATGCCGTTCGTGAAATCGGATACCTGCTGCATTGCAACGAGACTTCCAGACTCGAAGTCGTCGTGTCGCCGCGAGTCGCCTCGGCTCTGCTCTCGACCAAACGGCGCATACTCGACATGATCGAGGACCGCATGGCCAAGAACGTCGATGTGCGGGTCAGTGAGAGCATCCCCGTGGATCGCGTGGTGTTCTACGCCTACGACGCAAGAGGTGCCGATCTGGACCTCGAGAAGTTGACGCCTGCACCCCTGCCCCCGCTTGATGAACTCATGGGCGACCCGGAGGGCGACGAGGCGACCGCCGAGGACTCTGGACGCCGCCGCGGTCGAAGGAGAGCCAAGGCACCGCCAGCAGACGCCGCCGCGATCGCGCTTTCGGGCGACTTCAAGCGGGAACTCGACGCCCTGGAGGCCAAGGCCGACAAGGCTGAGGCCAAGGCAGAATCCGCTGACGCGAGCAAGGCGGCCGCTCCGAAACGTAAGCGACGCCGTCGATCGAGACAACGCAAGGCAACACCGCTTATCGAAGTGGCGTCGCGGTTGTACATGCTTGCCAAGGCGATGGGGGTGACCTCCAAGGAGATCATTGCCAGTTGGAAGGCTTCCGGCGGGGAGAAGAACACGGGCTTCGTGCTCAACACGCACATGTCCGTGGTGACACCCGAGCAGGCCTCGATGATTCAGGGGTGGTTTGAGACGCAGCAGGAAGAACCTGCGACCGCGGGTCCGCCGCTGGAGGTCGAAGCGTCCGTGAATGGCTCCGATGCGTCCAAGAAGGGCGGGCGAAAGCGACGACGAAGGGGGAGTCGCCGTGGAGGCGATGAGGGAGCGGATGCAACCAGCGAAATCAAAGCAGGCGGTGAGGGTGGCCCGGCAGCATCGGAGGAATCCACCGATGGGGCACCTCGTCGCAGGCGTCGACGTGGTCGCCGCAGGCGGTCAGGCGGTGGTGATGATGTGGTGGGCACGGGAGAGACTCCTGCGGCCGAACCGGTCGTGGCTGAGGAGCCCAAGCCGAGAAAGAAACGGACCCGTAAGAAGGCGGCCAAGAAAGCAGCCAAGAAGGCTGCCAAGAAGGCGGCCGCCAAAGTGAAACGCGACGAATCGCCGCCAGTTGAACCAAAGCCGGACCCGAAACCGAAGTCGGCTCCACGCCGCCGCACGTTGTATGGCAGCAGGCGAAAACTCTCTCCGGGCAAGGTCAGCGAAGCGATGGCTCAGTCGGAGAGTGGCTCGTGAGTCAAGCCCCCCGCATTCTGGTGTTGGGTTCGACCGGGTCGATCGGCCGCAGTACGCTGGAGGTCGTAGCCCATCTGCGGTCCACCGGACTTCGGGATCTTCCGGTCGTCGGGCTCGCTGCGGGCACCAATATCGAACTGCTTGCCGAGCAGGCCTCACAGAGCGGCACCACCGACGTGGCGATCGCGGACCCGCAGGCTGCGACGGCATATCGGGGTCCTGGGCGTGTCCATGCGGGGGCGTGTGAACTGGTCACAGCCATCGCCGAACCCGGCGACATCATCGTGGCCGGCATCGTCGGTGCCGCGGGCATCGATGCGGTGCTCGCGGGTATCGAGCGAGGATGTCGCATCGCGCTGGCGAACAAGGAAACACTCGTGGCGGCTGGTTCTGTGGTCATTCCTGCTGCTGCTGCGGCCGGAGTCGAGATCCTTCCGGTCGATAGCGAACACAGCGCCATCTTCCAGTGCCTTCATGGCGAGGAGACGCGGGGTGAGATCGAGCGACTCGTACTGACTGCGTCCGGTGGTCCGTTCAGAGGCAGGGAGGCCGGCGAGATTGCATCGGCCACCATCGAGCAGGCACTGGACCATCCAACGTGGAATATGGGGGCCAAGATCTCCATCGACTCGGCGACGCTTGCCAACAAGGCACTTGAGATCATCGAAGCACACTGGTTGTTCTCGCTACCGGCCGAACAGATCGATGCCATCGTGCATCCACAATCGATTGTGCACGGCTTCGTCGAATTCACCGACGGCTCGGTACTCGCCCAGTGCGGTCCGCCTGACATGCGAACCCCTATTCAATACGCCTTGACATGGCCGGATCGAGTTGACGGCTCCGGTCGCCGCATGAACTGGTCGGAACTGTCACAACTGGACTTTGAGCCAATCGATCACGAGGCATTCCCGCTGATTCGCCTTGCATGGCGGGCCATCCGAAGCGGTGGTACCGCCGGAGCCGTTCTCAATGCTGCCAACGAAGTTGCTGTCGAGGCATTCCTCGGCGGCGGGATCCGGTTCGGCGACATCTCCACCCTTGTCAGCGAAGCCTGCACAGCCTGTCCGCCCCGACAGGCATCGAGTCTCGCTGATATTTGCGCCGCGGACGCCGAGGCTCGCCGCTTCGTTCAATCACACCTCCCGAATCAGCCCGCTACCGCGTGAAGAGAGTGATATGGACCTGTTGATCTCTGGTTTCAACATCGTTCTGATTGCCGTCGGGTTCGGTCTGTTGATCTTCCTTCACGAACTCGGGCACTTTGTTGCCGCCAAGTGGGCCGGTATTCGCACCGAGTCCTTCGCGATCGGATTCGGACCGCAGATTGCCTGCTGGCGGAAGGGCATCGGTTTCTGTTGGGGATCATCGGACGAACTCGTCCGTAAGCGTGCTGGGCGGGCACCGCGCCAAATGAGTGATCGCGAACTGGCCGAGGAGGGCATCGGCGAAACGGAGTATTCGATTCGTTGGTTGCCACTCGGCGGCTTCGTACGCATGCTCGGGCAGGACGATCTGGATCCCGCCGCTGTCTCCTCGCGGGCGAGAAGTTTCAACCGTGTGTCCATCGGCAAGCGGATGGTTGTGATTTCCGCCGGGGTCATAATGAATGTTGTCGCGGCACTTGTGTGCTTCATCATCGCTTTCACGATCGGCGTCCGGTTCGAGGCACCAATCATCGGTGAAGTGGCCGTGAACTCACCAGCGAGTGCGGCGGGCTTGCAGGCCGGAGACACGGTGCTGCGAATCGACGGTGAACCCACGGAGACCTTTGTCGACATCCAGATTGCGGCGGGCATGTCCATTCCCGGGCAGTTGCTGCAAATCGAGGTGGCCAGACCCGGTCACGACGAAGCGTTGCATATCTCGGTCGATCCGATCGAGAACGCAGCCACGGGGATGCGAAGCGTAGGCGTGATGCCGGCATCCTCGCTGACGCTGCTGGACACCAAGGATCTTCGTCCATTGGTGTCGGCCATGCTTGAGCGGAATGGCTTGGCCGAGGCGGGGATAGGACCGGGATGGACGCTTGCAGAACTTGATGCAGAGGCGGTCACCAATTGGGGGGAGTATGAGCAACTGACGTTGGCTGCAGGCGGCGATTCCGTGCAGAGCGTGTGGCGAAACGGTGACCAGTCCATTCGGGCGACCCTTCACGCAAGGCCGAGTTGGGAGTACCTTCAGTATCCGGATGCGACACCCGAGACGCTCGTTGGATTTGAGGAGGGAATTGCCGGGTTCGTGCCCCTGGTGCGGATTGAACGGCTGGTACCGGGCAGCGTCAACGAGGGTTTGCTTCAGGCGGGCGATGTGGTATTGGCTTGCGGTCGGGTCGTTGGTCCGAGGATGCGGGAGTTTCGCGAAACCATCGAGGCGGCGACGGGTGACACGCTGCCGATGCGTGTACTGCGTGATGGCGAGCGTATCGATGTGCAGGCACGGGTCGCCCGCTCCGGCATTCTGAACTCCGTTCCCAAGGCCGAGGTCTTTCCGGCCTATGCATGGGATACGCCGCTGCTGGCCATGCCGATGGCGACAGTCGGTGGCAGCGTGGAATCATCGACCACGTTGGCGGGGGAAGTACCGGACGGCGTCTTGCCGGGCAGCCGCTGGGTGTCGGTGGATGGCCATGAGATCGAGAACTGGCGGGACGTATGGATTCGACTCCGCTCGGCGGCCGATGCGGGCACCGAGTCGATTCGGGTCGTGATGGAGAACCCAACCTCCGGAAGGGAGCACCGTGCGATCGAACTGCCGATCGGGGAGGCGGCACGAGCGGAGGTGGTATCCCTGCAGTGGCGGCCCGAGATCGGAGCGATGTACTTTGATCCGGTCTGGGTCGTTCGAAGCAGTGGGGGCAACCCGCTCGCAGCGATCGCGATGGGGGCGAGGGAGTCCTGGAAGTTCATCGAACTGACGTATCTGACGATCGACCGCCTTGTTCGCGGCTCGGTCGGTGTGGATCAGTTGCATGGGCCGGTTGGCATCGTTCACATTGGAACCAAGGTGGCCGACCGCGGCTTTACTTACCTGATTTTCTTCCTGGCGATCATCAGCGTGAATCTCGCCGTCTTGAACTTTCTGCCCTTGCCGATAGTCGATGGCGGCATGTTTCTCTTTCTGATCTACGAGAAAGTCAAGGGGCGTCCCCCCTCGGTGGGCTTCCAGAATGCGTCGATGATGTTCGGGCTGCTGCTGATCGGAACAGCCTTCGTGGTGACGTTCTACAACGATATTGCGAGGTTGCTGGGGTAGCGCAGCGACTTGGGTATCGCAGCGTGGTCGATTCGCCGAAGGCTGGCCTCGCAAGCGGGGGATCAGTACCGCATTCCTTCCCCCTCTGCGGTAAGAGGGGCAAACGAAGCCATGGACTCCATCTGTAGGGCCTGTGCGGTCTGATCACCGCCGGTATTGGCCCCCAAACGTTGCTTCGTGGCTCAGCGTGGCCGTGAACGGAACGATGTCAGTGCAAGTTCTGGTGTCTGATCAGTTCCCGCTTTCACTGCTCACGGAGGTCCTTGTGTGAGTCCGATGATCGATGTGCATGACAGCGTGCTTCCGGAGATTCTCATTGTCGAGGGCGATCCGGAAGTGGCTGGCGTACTGGTCGCCGCCGTGACTTCCGGCAAAGGAGGGGGGCTCTTTGACCTCGATGCGCCACAGGCTGGCTGTGTCGTCGTCGATTCCATCGCGAGCCTGCACAGACAGGACCTTGGTCGGTTCGGTGCCGCGTTGGTTGCCTCAGTGATGCATGACGGTTGCGGACTTGATGTGCTGGCCTATCTGAGGGGATTGGCGCCGGATCTTCCCATCGTTGTTGTGGGGGCGGTGGCGGATTCATCCATTGCGCCAGAGGCCATTCGCGGGGGTGCCTGTGAGTTCGTGCTGCTGACCGGGCACGAACACGTCACGATCCCGCTTGCGATTCGCAAGGCCATCGTGCATCGCCAACTGCGGCAGGACAATGAACAGTTGCAACAGACGCTGACGCGATCCATGGCTGAACTGGCCGAGATGAATCGTCGTCTTGAACAGAGTGTGTCCCGTCTTGAAGACGTCGCGAGAACCGATGATCTGACGGGACTGACCAACCGCCGCTGGCTGAACATCATGCTTGAGAGCAGGTGGGCCGAGTCGGAGCGACACGAGTTGGATCTTGGATTCCTGATGATCGATCTTGATGGCTTCAAAGGTCTCAACGATTCGCTCGGCCACCATCGTGGCGATGATGTACTTCGGCATGTCGCGGAACTGCTGGCCGATACATGCCGTGAGATCGATATCGCCGCTCGCTACGGCGGAGACGAATTCTGCGTTCTGCTTCCTCATGCCGATCTCGATGCGACGCTCACGGTCGGTCGGCGCATCGCGGAACGATTTCGTGCAGCCACAAGCGAATGGGGGTTGGCAGCGGGCGTACTGGGGGTATCAATTGGTGCTGCTCATCGCAGCGTCAGCGGTGCGGCGAGCCCACAGGAACTGGTGCGGCACGCGGACGAAGCGATGTATGCCGCCAAGAAGCAGGGATGTCACATCATGCTTCGTGCCTTGGAGAGCGACGGGCTGATGCTCGTCGCGTGAAGGGCTCAACTACAGGTTGCGGGACTGAACCCAGGACTGTGCATGAACGCATCATCTTCCGGGGCGATACCTGCCCCCCTCCATGTCTCGATCGTGGGCCTTGGCTTTCAGCGCCTGCCGTTTGTCGTAGGCGCGTTTGCCGGTGCCGATACCGATGAGCAATTTGGCTCGACCGTTGACCCAGTGGATCTCCAGCGGGACGATGGCGACACCCTTGGTGGCCATAGCCTTGGCGAGTTTGCGGATTTCCCGCTTATGTGCGAGCAGACGCCGCGGTCGAGTCGGATCGTGCTGGTGGGCGGAAGAGGCGTTCGGGTATTCGGCGATGTGCACGCTGTACAGGGTCAGTCGTGGTGGATCGAGTTCTGCACGCACGTAGCCTTCCTGAAGGCTGGCCTGGCCGTTGCGGAGCGACTTGACCTCGGTTCCCAGAAGGTTGAGCCCGCATTCAAGGGTCTCGGTGATGAGGTAGTCATGCCGGGCCCGTCGATTGCGAATCAGCGGTTGGTTGTCACCTTGGTTGGCTTTTTTGCCTGATGCAGCCATTGGCGGTGTTCCCCACCCGGGTTCGAGGGGCCTTCCCGGTGGTGCCCCGACACATGCGCGAGAGAGGACTCGAACCTCCACGGGATTT
>JASMMN010000234.1 GCA_030748155.1 Phycisphaerales bacterium | reverse complement strand
GCAGCAGCAACAAGACCAGCAGCAGCAGTCCGGTGAGCAACAGCAGCAAGATCAGCAACAGCAGACTGGTGAGCAGCAGCAGCAAGATCAGCAGCAGCAGACTGGCGCAGCAGGAACTCCGCGAAAGCCGGGCAAGATGACCAAACAGGAGGCCGAACGCCTGTTGCAGGCCGTCCGAGATCGAGAACGCCAACGGCGGCTCGCCCAGCAGCAACGAGAAGGCAGCGGCGTTGCCCCGACCGGGAAGGACTGGTAAGGATGCGCCACGTGAGTACGCACACCACCCATCGCCATTCCCTGACGACGCTGGTGGCGGGAGTCTGTCTTCTGCTCGGATGGCTCACGACAAGTGCAGCGGCCAGCACGGTCAAGTACGGTCTGTCGCCAACCACGAGTTGGGTTGGAAGCCCGATCGTGCTCAATCTGGTCTTTGAGAACATCACCGATCACCAACAGCCCGTGATGCCCATTGTGCCCGGACTGCATATCACTTCAAGCGGTACACCGAGCCGCATGTCAAGCGTGCAGATCATCAACGGTCGCCGCACCGAAGAAGCGACACTGACCTATCGCTATCTCATCGACGCAACAACACCGGGTCGTCACACCTTGCCCGCAATGACACTCCATGCCGATGACAAGACCTACCCCACTGAACCAGTCGTACTGACATTCCTGTCTTCGGACGACGACAACCTGCTCCGCGCCGAAATCCAAGGCGTCCCATCGCATGGATGGCTCGGCGACACCGTGCCGGTCACGCTTCAAATTCTGATGAAACCGTACAAGAACTCGCAGATCCAGGACGGCGTGCTCTCCGCCTCCGACATGTGGCGGCAGGTGCAGATCGAGACTTGCCGCTGGGGGCCCTTCTTGGAGAGTGTCGCTGCCCTTCAGGCAGGCAACCGCTTCCCGAAGATCAGCATTGCTCCGGTCAAGAATGCCACCGGTGAGGTGGAGCGATGGTATGCGTACGACATCGAGGCGGACCTTCCACTGCTGCATGCCGGCGAACTGGATCTGTCCGACATCATGGTTCGCATGAACTACCCGATGCAGATCGGACGGGGACGCACATCTTTCTTCGATCCGATCCCGCCTCTGACAATCACGCAATCGCGTCCCGTCACCGCTTGCCCGACCGCCATCCATACGCTTGTGGATGCGCCTCCATCGCACGGACAACCGGATACCTGGGCTGGCGCAGTCGGTCAGTATGCGTTCGATGTCACGGCGAACCCGACCGATGTCGTTGTGGGCGAACCAATCACGCTGACCATGCGCATCACGGACCGAGGGAACGGGCGTGGTGATCTGAACCTGCTGCAAGCGCCAAGACTCGAACGTGACAAGACGCTCGCCAAGCATTTCCGTGTCCCGGATGAGCGTCCCGGCGGTGTCGTCTCGGGGAATACCAAGATCTTCACGCAGACGATTCGCCCCACGTCGGTCGAGTCCACCGTCATACCAGCCATTCCGTTCGCCTTCTTCAACACGCAGACGGGATCCTATGAGACAAGCCTCAGCCGCCCCATTCCCCTGAGCGTCACCTCTGCCAAGCACGTCGATGCTTCGGCGGTCGCAGGCGTGCTGCCAGCGGCGGATTCATCGACGCAGACCGAACTGACCGCGGTGCGAGGCGGACTGCTCGCAAACTACACCGATCCGGACATGCTGCTCGCCCCGCCAGCCCAACCCGACGCATGGTGGTTCATCCTCATCCTGCTCTTTCCCCCGGTCAGTTTCACCGTGCTGGCCGGTTTCCAGCAGCGGCGGTCGGCCGATCGCGATGATCCTCGCCGTGGCCGCGCGAGGAAGGCGGGAAAAATACTTGCAAGCAAGTTGGAGGTCTCCGGGGGATCTCCCGAGGCCGCCGCTACCGCACTTCGTGGCTACGTCGCCGACCGACTCGGCCTCCCTGCGGGCGGTCTGACCAGTGACGAGGCGGTGCAAGCCCTTCGACATCGCGGACAAAAGGAATTGGCGGAGGATCTCGGCACGCTGCTTCAGGATCTGGAACGCCGCACTTACGCCGGAGGGTCCGGATCGCTTCAGTCCACCGAAACTGATGATCTGCGGCAGTTGGCCAAACGGATGGAGGCGTGCGTGCGATGAGATTACTTCCAACATGCTTGCTCGCCATGCTGCTGACGCACGTGATGTCAGCGACGGCACGAGCCGAGCCGCTCTCGCCAACGCAGCAGCGAACGATCCTCTCGGAGGGGGAAGATGCCTTCCGAACCGGTACCGCCCTGTTGGATACCGATCCAGCGGCAGCCCGCGATGCCTTTCACCGCGCCGCAGAGCGATGGAGCGTGCTCATTGATGAAGGCATCGTCAACGGACCGCTCCTCTACGACCTCGGTAATGCGCAGGTGCAGGCCGGTGACCTCGGCCACGGAATCGCCACATATCGCCGTGCCGAGCGTTTCATGCCCGCCGACGCGAGACTGACCGAGAACCTTACATATGCCCGCACTCTGGTATCGCCGCAGTTTGCCGATGACACGAACCGTTCCATCGCCCATCGCCTGATCGGTTGGCACAGCAGTTGGAATCTGGGAATTCGACTCGGCCTGTTCGCAGTCGGCTGGGTCCTGCTCTGGGGCGTGCTTTCGATTCGCCAACAGCGGGCCATACCAGGACAGTGGTGGCTGGCCGGTGCCGGGCTGGTCATGTCGATCCTGTTCGGTGGCAGCGTCGCGATCGACATGTTCGGCGAGGAGCAGGCTGTGGGCGTACTGGTCAGCGATGACGTCACCGTCCGCAAGGGAGACGCCGAGTCCTATCAACCGACCTTTGACGAACCGATCAACCGTGGTGTGGAGTTCGACATTCTTGAATCACGACCTCTCTGGCTGCACGTCGAGTTTCCCAGTGGTGAAACAGGCTGGGTACCGCGA
>JASMMN010000233.1 GCA_030748155.1 Phycisphaerales bacterium | reverse complement strand
TCGGTGCCGGACAAGGGGACGGCGTTGCTCGGTGGGTATCGGCTGACCGAGGAGTACGAGACCGAGGCCGGTGTGCCGATGCTCTCGAAGATTCCCTATATCAATCGCTTCTTTGCCAACCGTATCACGGCGACCTCGGAGAACACCCTCCTGATCTTGCTTCGCCCCGAAATCATCTTGCAGCACGAGAGCGAGGACCGGCTGTTCCCGGGGTTGAACGAGTCGCTTCGGGTGGGCTCTGCGTACTCGCCCTGACCCCGCGGGAGGCTCGGGCGTTGTCCCACATCACTCCTGAGGAGGCAATGCCCCATGTCTGAGCAGTTTCAGCATCTTCGCGTGGCAGTCGAGCAAGGTCATGTCGTGGTCCGGTTGCGTGAGCGGCAGATCCTCGATGAGATGCTCATCCGAGCGATTGGAGAGGAGTTGGATGTCGTCGTGGCCGACGCGGCATCCCCGCGAATCGTCTTGGACTTCTCACAGGTCGAGCATCTGTCTTCATCGGCGCTGGGCATGCTCATTACTTTGAACAGCCGACTGCAGGACCGATCCGGCAGCCTGTGTCTGGCGCATGTCAACGAGACGATCAGCGAGGTTTTTCGCATTACGCGGCTTGATCGGGTGCTCCACATCGAGCCAGACCTCGCCTCGGCCAGAGCGGCTCTGCTCGGCGAATGAGGCGGCAGTCTGAACTCCAATGCGTCTCTGAGCAGCGTGGATTTGCCGCGATTGCGGCCGAGCAGCAGGAACACCGCCCCGGCAAGATGGTCCGCGCGCCGCTGCTCTGCGTGTGGGGCCGCATCCCCTTCCAGTGGGGCGGGGTGAGCGGAGCGGGCGGATGCGCATGAGCAGCGAATTCGATCCATCATGGCGGCGGCAGTGGCGAATCGGCGGCGAGCGGGAGGCGTGCCTCCAGATCATCAACCAGACCCAGCAGGCCATCGAGTCAGCGGGACTGGGCGGGACCGTTGCATTTGCCGTTCGGCTGGCGATGGAGGAAGCGATGGTCAACGCCATCCGGCACGGGCATGCCGGGGACGAGTCGTTGGAGATCAAGGTCGAGGTCAGTGTGGATGCCTCAGAGATCAGTGTGGCGGTTGAGGACATGGGGCCCGGCTTCGATCCGGATGCGGTACCCGATCCAACGGCCGAGGAGAACCTCACGATTGCTTCGGGGCGTGGCCTGACCCTGATGCGGGCCTTCATGACCGAGGTTGAAGTCGTGCCACCGGGCAACCGCATCGAAATGCGATACGTCGCGAAGTAGCGGGTTTCAAAAAACACCGAAGTCGCATCGAGGTGCGACTCCGGTGTCATCTCCATCTGCAGCAGTTGGGGGGTACTCAGGGGCCTCCAGGATCCGCCAGAGGACTGATGTCAACCCGATTCAAGTCCCATTGGAACGATCCGACGTCGGCAAAGCTCCTTACGTTGATGCGGACTTGGACCTCATACCAGTCAGGGCACCCGTCGTCCAATTGCCCATAACGGAAGAAGAAGTTGTCGGGGGCGCCTGGGTATGGCATGGCAGTGTAGGTGCCATCAGCCACGGGCAGCGTCTGCCCTTGAAATTCTCGCCACCTGCCGTCTTGGACATCATAGATGCTCACGGTATAAAATCCGTTGAAGGACAATCCCGCGTAGGTGGCCAGAATGCCGGAGTCGTTCTCGGGAAAGTTGTCCCGCTTGTATCGGAATGTCAGCAGAAGTTCGGAGACGTCTCCAGAACCGCCGCTGGGAACCGAGCCGGTTC
>JASMMN010000232.1 GCA_030748155.1 Phycisphaerales bacterium | reverse complement strand
GTTGGCGATGTTGGAACCCACGATGTTGCCATACGCCAGCGTGGCACCGGCCTCGCTCGAGGCGGCGGCGACCACATTCAAGGCCAGTTCTGGAGCGCTGGTACCAAATGCGATGACCGTCAGGCCGATCGCCAGTGGGGACACGCCGAGGAGATGCGCCAGGGCTGTGGCGTGCTCCACGAGAAAGTGAGCCCCAACAAGCAGCAAGGCCAGTCCACCCACCAGAAGCACGAGGGCCAGAGGGAGGGTAGAGGGTTCAGCGATTCCGACGGAAGCGAGCAGGAGTGTCATCATGCGAGGAACCGATTGTAGAGTTCAAGGGAGGCAAGGCGGCGGCGAGGCGACCTTGAAACGATTGACCGAGAGGAAACACCGCTGGATTCAGAACACGCCAAGACGTTGATCGAGCAGGCCGTTGCCGGCGACGATGGGGCCTGGCGGGCGATCGTGGCCGAGTACGCCCCTCGGGTGCATGCCCTGCTGGTGTCCAATTGTCACGATCACGATCTCGCCGAGGAGATCACACAGTCCAGTTTCTGCACCGTGGCAGCCAAACTCCAGAACTACGTGGAGCAGGGCAAGTTCGAGTCGTGGATTTTTCGAATCGCCATGAATCGGCTGCGGGATGAAATGCGGCGGCGGAAGCGGCAGGCCATTCCGGTGGCGGGGGAGGTCTTGCGTCCTGTGGCCAAATCCGGGCGGGAGGACCGGGCCCGGCACGAGAAGATCGATGCCGACATGGTCGAGGCGCTCTGGGCGGCTGTTGCGGACCTCGCCGAGGCCGATCAGCAGGTGCTGCACCTACGGCATGTGGCGGGCCTCAGTTTCAAACAGATCGCCGAGCAACTGGAGAATCCGCTCGGCACCGTGCTTGCCCGGCACTTTCGAGCCATCAAGCGGCTCCGAGAGGCTCTGGGCGACGAAATTGCCGAAGATTTTGCCAGACGGGGCTGCTGATTGATGCAATGCCCATCGCCCATTGACGTTGGAGATGAACCATGACAGACACGGGACCTTGGCCCTCTCAGAACCCTCAAGATGACCCGATCGATCCGCGTTGCGACGCGGTCGATGAGGCCATTGACGCCGCGCTCAAGCAGACGGCTTCCCGGGGAATCCCCGAAGGCCTCGTTGAGCGAGTGACACAGGCCAGCCTCCAAAGCCTGAGAGCCGGTCGCGGCGAGACTCCCCCCATCCTGCGGTTCCGCCGCCACCCCCTCGCCCGGCTTGCCATGGCCGCCTGTGTGCTGCTCGCTGTTGTGGCCGCCTTCTGGCTTGCTGGCCGTCAACCATCCCCTGAGGTTCGCTCGCTGGCCTTGGTCAGTCCACCGGTTGAGATCGAATCGGTTGGTGTCATGGAGGATGACGCTTTGACCCGTTTCCGGGGTCTACAACAGGTCAGCGACCTGAATTATGCCGATGCGCTGACCGATCTTGAGGAAGTCGTGTGGGCGATGCACCACGGAGCCGGTTCCCACATGGTGCTCTCGCCGGGGCAGACCGACTTGGAAACCATCGAGAACGAGTTGGACTCGGTCCGGGTTGTTGCGAGGATTGACGGATGAACGAGCGAACCATGATGACGCGTTTTTCACGGCACTCTTTCGGACGCTGCTGGGTTGGGTTCGCGATCGTGACTGCACTGGTCCTTCATGCGGGTGGCTCGCTGCAGGCTGATACCAAGCAGAACAGATCCCGCCCGACGATGAATCGAGCGGCCTTTGTCGATCAGTACTTGGATGTTGCCGCTGAGATCGATCCCGGTCTTGCCGATCAACTGCGTTCGATGTGCCAACTCGATCCAGGCCGCTTCGCGAAGGTGCTGCGTCAACTCGGTCCTGTGCTTGGCGAGCTTGTGGACCTGCGGGAGTCCGACCCGGAGTTGTTCTGGCGGAAAATCCGCGAACTGCATCTGGAGGCGACGATCGAACCGCTCGCGTCGGCGATTCGAACCGCCCACGCCCGCGGCGAGCGGCCCGATCCTGCCGTCGAAGCGGAATTCCGAGCTCTGGTCGAGGCCCAGATCGCGGCGACTTTGAGCACCCGGCAGCTGTACCTCGACCGCATGCGAGGTGAACTCGAGGAAGCCGAGATGGAACTCGCTCGGCGGGCGGATGACTTTGGTAATGAGGTCACACGCCGGATGGAGTGGTTGCTGAAGCGCTGAAAATGGTCGGGTATCGGTACCCGACCCCCTACCATCCGGCGTATGCCAACGCCTACCCCAACCCGCCGCCGATCGTCCTGGATTGCGGGGGGGTTTTTGATTCTGATGGTGGTGGTGTCACTTGGGAGTTTACCTTGGACGCTCGGGAGCAGTGGGGGCGCGGCGGCTCGTTTCGAGGCAGCGAATCCGGCACAGGCGCTGCAACCACCGAGTTGGGGCGGATCGCGTGGGCTGCTCGGGACGGACCGGCTTGGGCGTGATGTGACGGCTCGGCTGCTGCTCGGCAGTGGCATTTCATTGGTGGTGGGCTTTGCGGCCGCAACGACGGCGCTGCTGCTTGGAACGACATGGGGTTTGGCTGCCGCAATGGCTGGCGGTCGGGTGGACGCGGTATTGATGCGGATCGTTGATGTGCTCTACGGCCTGCCGTCCATCCTGCTGGTGGTGTTGCTGGCCGTTGCGATGGACGGATTCCGTGATCGGACCGGCCTAGGCAGTGGTGGGGCCTCAGGGCTGCTGCTGGATCTGGCGACATTGTGGATTGCGATCGGTGCCGTGAGTTGGCTGACGCTTGCACGGGTGGTGCGTGGTCAGGTACTGAGCCTTCGCGCGCGGCCGTTCATCGAGTCGGCCCGGGTGGTTGGTGTTTCCACAGGGCGGCTCGTTCGGCGGTACTACCTGCCATGGATTGCGGGCCCAATTGTGGCGTGCACGGCGCTCATCGTGCCGATGGCGATGCTCTCCGAAGCCTTTCTGAGTTTCCTGGGGATTGGTGTGCAGGAGCCACTTCCCAGTTGGGGCAACATGGCCGCCGCGGCGCTCTCGGAATTGAATCCGGTGCAGTCGCGGTGGTGGCTGCTGCTCTGGCCGAGTGTGCTCATTGCTGTGACGCTCATGGCCCTGATGGTGCTGGGCGAATCGCTGCGGTTGACCGTCGATCCGCGGCAACGGGACGCGGCGACATGACCAATTGCCTTGACCTCCGTGGTTTGGAGATCACGACTGCCGATGGGGTCGAGTTGGTTTCCGATGTCTCATTCCTCATCGAGTCGGGGGGGATAACGGCGGTCGTAGGAGAATCTGGAAGCGGCAAGACACTGACGGCCTTGGCCGTACTCGGCCTGCTTCCCGCGGGCCTGCGGCAGCGGAGTGGAGCCATTTTCGTAAATGGAATCGACTTGGCAGGGTGTACCCCCAAACAGCGACGAGCCATGCGGGGTAGGGAGATGAGCATGATTTTTCAGGAACCCATGACCGCTCTCGATCCGGTCATGCGAATTGATCGGCAGATGCTGGAGGCCCGTCGTCGCCGAGTTTCCCCAAGGGGCCGAGAAGGGGCAGCATGGTGCCGCGAGGCGCTCGCAGAGGCTGGGATCGACGAGCCGGCTCGCGTAGCCCACGCCTTTCCGCACGAACTCAGCGGCGGCATGCGGCAGCGGGTACTTATCGCGATGGGGCTTGCGGCATCGCCCGCGTTGATCCTTGCCGATGA
This sequence comes from Phycisphaerales bacterium, assembly GCA_030748155.1. Classification (GTDB taxonomy): domain Bacteria; phylum Planctomycetota; class Phycisphaerae; order Phycisphaerales; family SM1A02; genus UBA12567. The sequence goes on along the minus strand of JASMMN010000232.1, from coordinate 4,678 downwards.
GCCCACGACGGCTCTCGATTCGATCAACCGCCGAGAGATGCTCGCCCTGCTCGGCGGGGCCGCCGAGCGGGGTGCCGGCGTGCTGCTCATCACGCATGACGTGCGTTCTGTCCACGACTGGGCGGATCAGGTGGTGGTCATGTCTCACGGGCGAGTGGTGGAGTCCGGCCCGGGCGAAGAGATTCTGTCGAGTCCCAAGCACGTGTACACAAAGGACTTGCTGGCTGTAGCTTCGCCGCAGGCCTTGCCGATTCCGCCCAAGAGGGAATAAACCGGACCGCAGAGGGGGGCCCGGGATCCGGTATCAGATGCGTTCGGCTTTATGAGCAAATGCCCCCTTCGCTCGCTTCACAGGTCCTGCTTGTGAGAAATGGGGGAGGGGTGGATGAGATTCCCGCTGGCTCGCGGAGTCTTTTCGGGACTTCTGGCTGAACCCGGGAATGGTTTTCGGACGTACCGCATTGTCGGGGTGTGCATCGAAGCACCGAACAGGAGATTCAGATGTCAGACCAGACCGCATTGAAAGTCAGCAACGCCAGCAAGCATCGGCATCCGGCGGCCTGCGATGGACCGGTTGCGGCGATTTGGCGGGCGGCCGGGTTTCTCCGATGGCATGTGCCGGTCCTTGATGGGCACGACTCTGCCTTGCCCTACATCGCGCTGGAAGGCGATGATCCAGTGGCGCTTTTCTTCACCACTCGCCGCCGCTCACGAGCGGCCATTGCCGGGTGGATCGGCGAAGTGTCGGATATCGCAGTTCGTTCGGTGGCCATCGATCGCGATACAGCGCTCCGTGTGCTGACCCGGCTGCACGCTCGCGGCCTTCAGTGGATCCGCATAGACCATGGCCCCAGCAGCATCCGCCTGCCGCTGGAGCCGCTGGTCGGGGCCATGCAGAAGGCCTGGGAGCAGGAGGCTTCCTTGGACAGCGATGCATCCGCGTGGGCCTGGTTGGAGCGTCAGGAGCGGGTCCTGCTGCTTCGTGACCCTACCGCCATCGATCTGCCCCTCATCGAGATTCTGGACGAGACTCCTACGATTCGACTCTTCGTTGGCAAACAACGGGCCATGGCACAGGCTGCTCATTGCACGTTCCATGATGAAAGGCACAACCGCGAGATTGTGATGTCCATGGCCGGCAACTCATCCATTGACTGTCTGCGTCGTCTGGCGACCCTTGGCGTCGATCGTGTCGTGATCGAGCAGCCCGGTGGCCGCCGGACACTGCCTCTCACCGCGCTGCTCAATCAGGCCCGCCGCGCTGCGTGAGGAGTTTCAGCCATCAGTGGGTTCCGATGGGATGTTCGCCTCTTCACCGGCAAGTTTCTTGCTGATATAGCGATCGATCCACCGATCGAAGGATTTTCCTGCGGCCATGTCGCGCCCGGAAAAACGGATCGACACAAGTTCGTCGGTCGGAATCAGCATGCGAGGCGAGCCATCGGCCGGGTCGAGACGGACACCGTCCTCAGGCAGATCAAACACATAGCCAACGTACGCTTCGCCGCTCCTGGTACAGAGCGTGACGTCGCCTCGATACTCATGCGCCCATGCCATCGCGGTGGGAGGAGACTCTGTGTTGAGGACGATCTCCAATCCCTCGCTCGGTCCGAGTTCCGTCTGCTCACTCACACGGGTTCCAACTCATGGCCGGTCTCCACATCAACGATGCGCCATTGGCATATCCGAGCGAGCTTCATGATGCTGAGCCAAGCAATTTCCTCCTCGACAATGGTCAATAGCATCTGTGTGACCGGATCCTGACCGGGCGTCATCTCAAGTCGAAGGCCCGGGCCCCAGAGCACGTCGTCATCTGGCTGCGCCGGTCCAGTATTGAGCGTGGACAGTTGTTCGATGATTTCACGTCGAGACCCTAGAGCCTGCGGCCCTTTGTTCGATTCGCGGGACGTGATGGCGTATTGCTGAGGCACGGCGGGATTGTAAGCGGAAGAGACCAGACCCCGATACCTGCCCCCTATACCAACTCCTCAATGGTCCGAATCAGTGTCTCCAACGGAATCGGTTTGGTCAGGTAGGCGTGGACACCAAGTGCGTTGGCATACTCCTCGTGACGCCGACCCTCGTTGGCGGTCACCATGATGACGATCGGTGGTTCGCTCGCCTCCTGCAGTTCCTCCAGCACCAGGAAGCCCGAGCGTTTCGGCAGCATCATGTCCAGCACCACCACATCCGGGTCATGGCTTCGCCACATCGTGACGGCCTCATTTCCATCCGCTGCCTGCAGGATGTTCCCGCCTTCAGCCTGCAGGGCCAGACTCATGCCGGCGCGGATGTCCTCATCGTCATCGACGACCAGTATGGACAGGGACGGGAGTCGTGGATTCATGAGCAACGCAGTATCACCGGTTGCGGGTCGCTCTGTCACCGGGCCGCGGCAGATTCTCGATTGGAGGTCTCAATGAGCGTTTCAGCATCGGTGTCACTCATCCACGGCAGGCTGCGGAGTTGATGCTCCAGTGAGGGGGGCATGGGCTTCCCGGCTCGAACATGCCGTGGGCGGCTCTTCCACCGGCGGTGGATCCAAAGATACTGCTCAGGGCAGTCGGCAACCAGTCTTTCGAGTGCTTGGGTGTATCTCGCTGTCAGGTAATACAGCGGATCCTCTTGGCCGTTCCAATCCTCGGGTTCAATGATGTCTCCGAGCACGAACTCGTAGTCCAGACGCATGCCACGACGGCGGGCCATTGCAACGATGACGGGCGTGTCGTATCGCATGGCGAGCAGGCCGATTGACTTGTAGGCCGAAGCAAGCCGCCCGAAGAACGGAACAAAGATGCCTTGGTCTCCAGCATTCTGATCGGCGATGAAGCCCAGTCGACCACCGCATTCAAGAATGTTCTGCATCACTGGAGTGACGCCCCACTTAGTGAGTACCTTCAATCCCCACGCTTCCCGAATGCTGAGAATCCACTTGTTCAGGAGCGGGTTGTCCAGTGGCCTCGCCAAGGCGGATATCGGATAGCCGACTACCGACATGCCATACCCCAGCAATTCCCAGTTGCCACAGTGGCCTGTCAGCAGCAGGGCGGGTCGATCGGAAGTGAGCAACGGAATCGCATCGCGGGCTTGCTCAAAATCCAGATGCCGATGCCAAGTGGACGGTCTGATTGCTCTTCCCATCACCATCGCATCGACGGCGGCCAGTTGGAACAGATGTTCGATGGATGCGATGGCGATCCGCCGGATCTCCTGCTCCGACTTTTGTGGAAAGCTGAGGCTCAGGTTGTGTTCGGCGCGGCGGCGATGTCGGCTGTGAAGCGAGGCATAGCATCGTGCTGCCATTGCCGCTGCACGACGATAGCGGTGCTCCGGGAAGCACAAAGCGACTGACGAGAGCAACCGCGCGGGCAGGTACTCGGCGACATTGCGGAGTGTAGATCGGTTGGCCATAGCTGGAAGAAGGGAAGCGGTGAGGGAGAGCGTGGGGCAGAGCAACGGATGGCGGGGGGCAATCGAGCGTGGGGCGAAGAACGATGCGAGTCATGGACGTATATCGGGTTCCATGGCGCAACTGCTCAACAGATCTCGGCGCTGGCCAGCAGCAGCGTGACGATCACCAAAGCGGCTCAAGGCGGCCTGCTACAAGTCAATGCGGCCGGTGAGGATATCCAAGCGGTTTTGGTTGAGCCAGGGGATATCGGCCTGTACGGCATCGTTCTTCAGAGACCGATACCGCTCGAAGGTGGTTCGCCGATTCCGGTATTCGGCCATCTCCTGCATCGTTGCCTGATTGGAGGGCGGATGAGGCTCAGAGGGCTCCTTTCCGAGTACCAGAAAGTCCAAATCGCCCGGAATCTCATCGCCCTTCACGACCAGACCACCCCATCGTTCGATTCGCTCCCGTAGGTACTCGGCTTCCTGCTCAGTCGCGTTTCCGTCGCGATCGAGATCGTAGAGGCCGTGTACGAGGAATTTGAATGTGTACTTGGGGTCGTAGACCGCATTGGCAATCACATCATCGGCGAGAATCGGCATGCTCTTGATGCGGCGGGTGACCTTGGCGGTGGAACTGGCATCACCGATCTTCACAACCTGAATGCTGGCCTTGCCTCGTGGTATCTCACCATCTTCGCCGGGGCGGATCTGTGAGGGATCCTTGTAGACTTCAAAGGTCATACCCAGCACGATCTGGTCATTTCGACCGAGGTCGATATAGACATGGTCGCCGCCGCCCATGACATCGAGCACATGGCCGTCCGCCAGCGCGGCAGGGTCTGCGGCTCGCAGTTGGTCTCGGTTCAGGCGATTTTCAAGCATCCGCTTCTGTGTAACCAATCGCTTGTTGTCCGCAGTCAACTCATCGACGTGATCCTCATGCTGCGAAATTTCCAGGTTCTTCTGATCGCGAAGTTCCACCTGCATTGAGTTGAACTCGGAGATGGCCTTCTTGATGGCAGCGGCGTATTTATCATCCGCATCGGTGTAGTTCTTGAGTTGAGCCGATTCGTCAGCGACTAATTTGTCGAGGTCAGCAATGGCGCTGCGAAGTTTTTTGTCCATATCCTGTCGAGACTGTTCGGCGGCGTCAACGGCTGATCTCATTTCGGCGAGTTCCGCGGTCATTTCATCCATCTTCCGCCGCGCATCGGCGAGGCCGTCCGCAAGCGATTGGTCCGGCTGGAGCGACAATCGATCACGTGCCGCAGTCAGATCGCCA
>JASMMN010000231.1 GCA_030748155.1 Phycisphaerales bacterium | reverse complement strand
CGGTCGCCATTTTCATGGCGAACGCTGGAGGGGCATGGGACAACGCCAAGAAGTACATCGAGACTGGCCATCATGGCGGCAAGGGCTCGGATGCCCACAAGGCATCTGTCACCGGTGATACGGTTGGTGATCCCTTCAAGGACACATCAGGTCCGTCCCTCAACATTCTCATCAAGTTGATCGCCATTGTGTCGGTCGTCTTTGCGGGTCTGGTCGTTCACTTCGGACCGACCGTGCAGGCGGCATTCGGACTCGGCTGAATCGGATGATCGACCGTAGCGGTATCTCCTCACATTCCCCGGAACCCGGTTCCGGGGCTTGTACCCCTGCTACGCGAGGGGACTCGCTTGCCTTCGCCATCGAGGCGGCCCGCACCGCGGTTGACCGACACTGCACGGACGTTCGGCTCTTCGATGTTCGTGGCCGTAGTCAGGTGTGTGATTACGTGCTTGTAGCGTCAGGCACCAGCGACCGGCAGGTTCGATCAGTCGGTGCGGAACTTGGAGACCTTGGAGAGTCATTCGGGCGGCAACGGTTCCGCAGCAACGCCGATCCCGCATCGACTTGGGTGGTTGTGGACTTTATCGACATCGTCATGCATTTCTTCGAGCCGTCTCGCAGGGCCTATTACGACCTTGATGAATTGTGGTCCGACGCGGCGGAGATAGACTTTTCCCGCGGTAACGAGGCATGATCGCCTCCGTCAAGACGTGCGTTCTTGGCGTGGCGCTGCTCGGAGGGACCGAATCGGGTGATCTGGCGGGGCGATGGAAGGGGGCGTGGACGCTCCCTGAAGGGAGTTCGTGGGACCTGGTGTTGTCGATCGAGCCGACTGGCAAGGGGCGGTTTGTCGGCCGTGTCGTCAGTCTCGCCGGTGGGATACAGCAGCAGCCGTTGCCGAGTCTTTCGATTGCTGGCGATGTCGTGCGTTTCGAACCCACCGTCGGGGATGGACGAATGCAGTTTCGTGGGAAGCGTTCTGAGGACGGGCAATCGCTCTCGGGCACCGTAACCGGTGGGGCGCTGGCATCTCCAGGTGTTTTTCATCTCGACCACCGTCCGATAGTGCGGACCATGCCGGATCACATCGTCTACGGTGTGGACATTCCGGTTACGGAAGATAATCTGGTGCCCATGACGGTTCATCTTCGCCGGCGAGATGACGGTTGGCTCGGTGAAGTTGACTTTCCGGAGTCTGGTGTATTGGGATACCCGGTCGATGTTCAGGGAACCAATGGCGTGCTGATGCTCTCGCTCCCCTCCCTCGCCGCGGGCGATCCGGTGGCGCTCACAATGCAGCCCGGCGAGCCCATGGTGACTGGATTGTGGGGGAGAGGTCAGCGGGTGCGGGTCGTGGAGTTGCAGCGGGATCGCAGCACGCCCACGCGGCGGCCACAGGTTCCAGTCGCACCCTATTCCTGGCAAGAGCGTCCGGTGCAGGTCGAGTCGGCCGGAGAGCCGACACTGAGCGGTGTGTTGGCCATGCCGCCCGGAGCAGGTCCCTTTCCATTGGCGGTACTTCTTGGGGAGGCGGATACGGATCGCAACGGCACGATCGACGAACACCCACTGCTGTTGGTGCTGACCGAGGCGCTCACCGATGCGGGCATCGCCACTCTTCGGCTCGATGACGACGGGGTCGGCTTCGTTGAACGTAGCCGCGGGCTGCGAAGGTGGATGGAGTGGGTCGCCGACCAGCCGGATATCGATGCGCGGTATGTCGCGATGATCGGCCACGGCCAAGGAGGTTCGGTCGCAGCGAGGCACGTGGCGGCTTTCGACGAGGGCGTGGCAGCCGTTGTGCTGTTGTCATCTCCAGGTCTGCCCGGCCGCATCATCGAATCGACTCGGCTTCGGTCATTGCTGGCGCAGTCAGATGTCGATGCGGAGGTGATTGACGACGTGATTACAGCGTATGAGGAATATCTTGATGGTGCCATCAAGTCGGTTCATGTGGGCGCACTTTGGGAGTCGGCAAAGACATGGCTCGATGCGCAGCGTTCTGCCCTCAGACTGCCAGGAACAACATCCGATCAAGAAGTGCAATCCGCGGTGGATCGAGCGCAAGATTCGACTTGGCGGTTCTGGCTCTCCTACGATCCTCGTGCCACAATGCCTCGCGTGCGTGGTGTTCCCATTCTTGCGATGCAGGGTGATCAGGATGCGACATTCGATGCTGGCACCAACCTTGAGGCGTTGATTGACTCAGCCAGTTCGCGAGGAGTGAACATTGAGCCACGATTACTTCCGGGGGTCAACCATCTCCTTCAGCCCGTGGGGGCATCACCGCCGCACTCGCCCAAGCGTATTCGTATGACCATTGCACCATCCACGCTGCGATCGCTGATTGAGTGGATCAAGCCGCAGTTGGTTCGCAACCCCACAACAATGCGCACTGGACCCGAGACACGATGAGTTTCGGTCTCTCACGCGGTCGTGCGTTCGACACGAGTGGGTACGGCATCGAGGCGGACGATCTGCCCGAATCGGACGGGGCATCGTTGGATCCACGCAGGCTGTTTGCCGCAGCGGACCAACCGCTTGAAATTGAGATTGGATCCGGCAAAGGCACGTTTCTGGTGCAACAGGCAACGATCCAGTCGAATGCCAACTTTCTTGGTATCGAGTGGTCCCGTGAGTACTACCGGTATGCAGCGGACCGGATGAGGCGGAATCAACTCACCAACGTCCTGCTGCTCCATGACAATGGCAGCGAGTTCATTCGCTTCAAGTGCATCGCCGGTGTCGTGGATGTTCTACACCTGTATTTCACCGATCCATGGCCCAAGAAGCGGCACCATAAGCGGCGGTTTGTGCAGGATGACACGTTGCAGGCGACACATCGCATTCTCACAACGGAGGGGTGTGTGCACCTTGTGACGGACCATGATGATCTCTGGGCCTGGTATTTGGATCACGCGAACAGGCACAGGCACCTGTTCGATCAGCAGCCATTTCGACCACCTGGTTCGGCCGGTTCCGGCGAAGTTGTGGGGACGAATTTTGAGCGAAAATATCGACGCGAGGGTCGCCCGTTTCATGCGATGACACTTGTTCGCAAGCCAATTTACGAGAAGCCAGCCGATGCATCGTGAAGGCACCGATCCGGATAACGTGCAGGTAGACGATGTGCTGTGCGACTTCTGTGGTGATGCTGTCTGGGCAGAAGGCATCCCGTGTGTCGAGGGGCACCGGGGCAGTTTGATCTGCGGTCGTTGTCTGAGTGCGGCCTATGAATCGGCCATCATTGGCGGTGGGGGGACACCGCAGCCGGCCTGCACGATGTGTCTGGAGCGGCGAGAAGAGCCGATGTGGTCAGGAAAGCGAGAATCCGCGATCTGTCGCCGCTGCATCAAGCAGTCGGCGGGTGTTCTTCACAAGTCCGAGGACTGGGTATGGAGTAAACCTACGCCTGATTCATGAGCGATAGTGGTTTCGGCGGCCGATAGGCAACAGGCAGGGCCAGCCGGAATGAGGCGCCGCGTCCAGATGCCGACACGAGCGAGAGGTCCGCCTGCAACATTTCCGCCAGTTCACGGCAGATGGCCAGCCCCAATCCGGTGCCTGAGTGCTCGCGGGTATGGCTCGCGTCGATTTGCCTGAACTTCTCGAAGATGAGGTCCCGCATGTCCTCGGGAATGCCTGGTCCTGTGTCGGTGACCAAAAGTGCCACTCCTATCGTCACACCGTTCTCGACGATCCGCTCGGCCGATACGATCACTTCGCCGCCCTTCGGCGTGAACTTGATGGCATTCGAGAGCAGGTTGTACAGCACTTGCTGTACTTTGCCGGGATCGGTTTCGATTGTCGGCAGCGACGCACCAAATTGCGGTACGACGTCGATTGACTTGTATTTGGCCTGTGGCGTCATGATGCCGACGATCCCCTCAACCAGATCGCTGATGCTGGCCGGCTCGATTGCGAGTTCCATTCGTCCAGCCTCGATCTTTGCCATGCTCAGCAATTCGTTGATCATCTCAAGCAAAGACCGGCCGCTCGTAGTGATGTTCGTAAGAAAGCGGAGGTGCTTTTCCTGCCCTGAGCCGGTGGCCACCAACTCTTCGCGGAGCAGATCGGCGAAGCCGATGATGGAATTCAAGGGGGTACGGAGTTCGTGGCTGACGTTTGCGAGAAACTCACTCTTGAACCTAGAGGACTCCCACAGGCCGACATTGGCTTCGGCCAGTTCCGACACCTTGAGGTCGAGGCTCTCGTTCATCTGCTCCAGACTCGTTCGGGCCTCGCCGAGGCTGTCGAGCATCTGGTTGAGCCCGATGGACAACTCCTCGAACTCATCACCGGTATTGATGTCCGCCCGAGCATCGATCTGTCCTTCACCAATGCGATCAACTACGCGTCGCAGACGGCGCACTGGAGAAAAGATCAGTCTGAAAAGGATGAACCAGAACACCAAGACCGCCAAGACGCCCGCAGCCAATCCGGTCAGCACGATCACGGCTCGGCTTCGATCGAGTTGGGCCTCACCAAATCGCGTGCTTCGTGATACGACCAGCAAGCCGCGAATGGGATCGGTTACGGTTGGTGCCGAGACACCAGCACTGAAGTCGGTCAGTTGCGAGTTCCCCAAGGTGCGAAGCCTCGATGCGGTCACTGGCTTGGCGAAGAGAATGAGTTCGTGATCATCCTCCATCCGTGTCGAGGTGAACCACGGCTCTTCAGGGCTGTTTGTGAAGGTTTGCAGTGCCTTGCTCGCAAAGGCCCCGGGGTCGGAGTTCACATCGATGTCATCGACCGGAACCCACGACACACGCATCTCACCCTCCGGCCCTGCTACCTCAAGTTCGGTCTGCCGCAGGTGATGCAGTCCACCGAGTTTGATTTTCCCCGCGAGCCATGCTTCCGATACCTGTTCTGCGATCTCGATCTGATTTTCGTGGATCAAACTTCGCACACCGACCCACGGCACCAGCAGCGCGCCGACGAGGATCACGACGATGGCGCAGCCGAAGAGGATCAGACACTTGTTGGCGAGGCTGATGCCGCGAGACATGGAGGGGAATCCTACGCGATCACCGCCTTACCAAGGCGGCGATTCGCTCATCGGCATCGGGCACCACATGGCGGACCCTCGCTGCGTCGAAGTCCGCCGGGACCGTGGCACCATGCTCAAGCATCGTTCGGATGACGGCCTCTGCAATGAACGATGGTCCAACATCGCCTCCAGGGCACCAGTGGCCGTAGTCTGCCCAGTCCAGCCGCACGAGCGTCTCTCCAGC
>JASMMN010000230.1 GCA_030748155.1 Phycisphaerales bacterium | reverse complement strand
GACGTTCAACACTGTAGAGAATGAGGAGGTCTTCAATGAGCGTCATAGAGCACTCCGGCAACGATGGGGTAGACCGCCCAGTGTAACAGGAAGCATTCCTGTACCAAGTGAATTCACGCGGCGAGCATGAGCCAGGCGATCGGCGCGACGAGCAGGAGCGAATCCAGCACGTCCATCACACCGCCCATGCCCGGAAGGATGGTGGAACTGTCCTTGATGCCGGCGTCCCGCTTGAGCAGGCTCATGCACAGGTCGCCCGCCTGGCCAAAGACGGCCAACAGCAGGCCGAGCAGCAAGGCCATGCCGACCGGCAGTGCCACGTAGCCCTCCCCGGCGAGCAGCCAATTGGCGATCGCGGCGACAATCATCGCCAGCACGATGCCGCCAACGAAACCCTCGACGGTCTTGCCCGGGCTGAGCCACGGGATGAGTTTGTGGCGTCCAATGCTCATACCGGTGAAGTACGCTCCGATATCGCATGATTTGGTGATGAGTATGACGGCGAGAATCCACCAGGCCGATACATCCTGCCGCAGCAACAGGTAGAACCCGAGGAGCCCGCCGATGTAGATGATGCTGGTGGTCGAGACGGCGGCATCGGCGAAGACCCCCTCGATTCGCTTGCCACGTGTGTACACGAGCAGTGATCCAAACCAGGCCGCCGCGATGACGCTGAGTGGCCAGCCGATGGTCCCATTTGCGGAGTCGGGCGTATTGCTCCAAATCGTCAACAGGAGCGCCCAGCAGCCCGCCACCACCAGAGCCACCGCGGGGCGGCGGCCCGAGGCGGCGGCAATGAGCGAAAGTTCAATCGCTGCGAAGATCGAGGCGAGCATGCACAGGAGGAGCAGGACGATCCCCCGGGGCAGCGGTGCTTCTCCAAAGTCGATAGTGGCCATCCATTCATCCAGCCACAGCAAACAGATTGCCACGACGAGCAGCAGCAGTCCCGTGATCAGCCGCATACTCAACACAGTGCTTCCCCCGCCTCGTCCGCCCTGCAGGCCTCGATACCACCGGCTACGGAGCGGACGCAGTGGAAGCCCCGCTCGGCGAGATAGCGAGCAACGATGTGCGAGCGGCGTCCGGTGCGGCAGTAAGCCACGACCACCCCCCTTCGCCACAGATCCAACTCTCCGACGCGAAGGCTGATTTCCTGCAGCGGCATCAGAACTGCGCCGCAGAGATGATCTTCGTGATACTCGGCCTGTGTTTGGCAGTCGAGCAGGAGCAGGTTCTGAAATCGATCCCGAAGCACCGGTACATCCCGGGGCAGGATTTCCCAGCAGTCGCAGGGCTGGGAATCGGTCTGGGAGGAGTGCGCGGTCATGGAGGACGATGGTACAACCGCCGCCGGCGCGGCACGAGTGAGGCAATCAGGCGAGGAGGGATTAGTCCAGATGAGGAGGGGGGATTTGGATTGCTTGGGTGATCGCCTCTTCGGAGAAGCCTTTGCGGGCGAGGCGAGCGGCAAGCCGGCGGATGGCCGTCTCTTGCGGGAGGTGGCGGAGGCTGCGCATGGCGTATTCGGCGGCTTCGTGCGCGTCGGCGTATTCGTCTCGGTCGCCGAGCAGGGTGGCGACGATCTGTTCGACGAGGGACGGCTCGAAACCGCGGCGTCGGAGTGTGGCGGTGAGTGCTCGGGCACCGATAGGACCTGCTTGCAGTTTCTCCTCCGCGATGCGGGTTGCGGTGGCTTCATCGTCGAGCAGGCCGTCCGCGGCGAGTTCATCCAGGACCGCTTCGAGTTCCTCGGTGCTTGTGGCGTGGGTCGCGATCCGGGCGACCAGTCGTTGGCGGCTTGCCGCCGCCCGTGACAACGATCGGATGGCGTGAAGGCGAAGGGTTGCCCGCTGCTGGCGGATTTCCAACTCCGCCAGGGTGTCCGGGTCAAGCGGTGTGCCTACGGCGAGCTTCATATGTTCGACATCCCCGCGGCGGATACGCCCGATGAGATGGCCCCCCGACTTGATTCTGCAAAGGTCAGGCTCGCGAGGATCGGGGATGATGCCCGTGATCGTGAGTAGCTCAGTCACGCTGTACCCACGTGGATCGAAGTTCGGCGAGTTCCTCGGCGGCCTTCTCATCCCCTTGCGACTGGGCCACGTCCAGTCCGGCATCCACTGCCGCGTCGGCCTCCTTGAACTGCCTGAGGTGGGCAAGGCTGCGGGCCCGGTGGAAGTGTGCGTATGGCTGATCCGGCTCGGAGGCGAGGGATTGCTGCAAGTGGGCGGCCGCGGCCTCGTGCTCCCCTCGCCGGGCGTATTCCATGCCCATGGCATACAGGCAGAACGCGTCGTTGGGGTCGGTGGCCAGAAGCCGATGAAGTTGTTCGAGTCGATCGGTCATGGGGGACCTGCGATGCCGCCTTCTTACGTATTCTTCACAGCATGCAAGACATGCCATGCCGCTGGGTTCGTCACATTCTACCCGTGCTTGCTGTATGCGCTGCCGCAGGCTGCGATGCATCGTGGCGGCCGCCCGTCTCGATTCGTCCGCAGACGCGGTCTATCGTGGTGGATCATCAGACGGATGGCACCCACCGCCGCCTGCTCGTGAAGGATTCCGTGTGGTATCAATTGACAGGTTCAGATCTGTTGGTGCTCGATACGACGGGAAGGCTGATCTCGCGGCAGCAACTCGCATCTCCCGGGACATCGGCCCCCGGGCGAGATCTGATCGCGATGAACGATCAACTGGCTGTATTGCTCGGTGACAATGAGGTTGTGCTGCTGGAGTTGTCCGATCCGTGGCGACCGGAGATCGTGGATCGGATCGATGCAGCGACGCTTGGCATGTGGCCAATGAGGCTCGGCAGTCGGGGGGACGAGGTTGTGGTTCTTGGCCGTGGCTCGGCGAGAACACTTTCCGGCGGCATCATCATCCGATCGACCGGAGAGGAGATCACCAGCCTCGTGGACCATCGGCAGCGGCTGCTTCATGTCGCGGGGCGGCGAATCCATCGTCGCGCAGGTGACACGTATCTCGGCACCGCTTCGCTTCTGCAGGTAGCCTCGCCGAATCGACATTTACCAGACGCGTCTTTGTTGTTTGCGCGGAATGAGTTGAGTGGCTCGCTTGTCGGGTTTCTCGGCGAGGACTGCCGGGAATTGGATGCTGTTGCGATGACAGTCGCCATCCCGGGTGAGGTCACGCGGCTGCGGCAGCGGGGGGGCCGTGTGCTCGTGGTGAGCGATGCCGGACTCACCGTTTTGCGACTTACGGATGAGGGCCTGCAGACCGAGTGGTCGTGGCCGACCGAGAGTCTGCAGGATGCGGACTGGATCGATGACGAACACATGGCTGTCGCGGGTACCTTCGGCTGCGGCATCGTGTCCGTCGGCGCACATGATCCGATCGGAACCGCAGTCGCCTGGCGACCGGCTCCGGCGGGCTTGACGCGAGCGGCTTCCGATGGATCGGGGTTGCGTGCGGACGGGGCTGGCGGGCACTGGGTCTACCAGATCGGGCAGCAGGCCACGCAGGAAGTGCCGCTGGAAACACCGCTCGCGGCTCCCGCCCGCGACGCTGCGGTCTTGGGCTGGTCGGCGCAGATCAACGAGACGGGTGTCGCGAAACTCGAGACCCCCAATGGTTCACACACGCTTGAACCGCCCGGAGGAGGGCGGTTCCACTGTGTCGCCGCCACCGAGGATGCATTCTGGTTCGGACACGATCGCGGCATTCTGTTGTTGAGTTTGCAGGCGAGCGAGGACGGCCACGCCGCCATCGAGTCGCGACGGCTCGGCATCCTGATCGATGGCCCGGTCATCTGCATAGAACCATTGGTACTCGGTCGGGGTGTGGCATATGCGGCGGAGCATGGGGGGTTCGGGGTGGTGCGGGAAGAGTACTGAGCACTCGTGCTTGCCGGAGTGGGTTCTCTCCCTGAAGGGGAGAGATGAGGGGTGGCGTTACTTGGCGCAACTGCACCGACTGGCAACGCCGTATTGCTTGCAGACGGGGTGCTCGTCGCAGACGCAGTTTCTTGCTTTGCAGGCGTAGCGGCCGTGGAAGACCAGAAGGTGGCTGAGCATGGTCCACCGTGGCTTTGGGAACAGTGCCATGAGATCTCGTTCGATCTTCGCCGCACTGCCCTGGTGATCGCTCAGCCCGAGCCGCCACGCGAGCCGCATCACGTGTGTATCGACAACCACGCCTTCATTGATTCCGAACGCGTTTCCAAGCACGACGTTGGCCGTCTTCCTTGCGACACCTCGCAGTGTCAACAGGTCCTCCATGGTTGCGGGCACCTCGCCGCCGTATTCGTTGACGATCCGACGCATCGACTCGACAACGGCCTTGGACTTGTTGCGGTAGAGACCGATCGTGGCGATGTACGGCTGGATGTCTTCGGGTCCGACGGCGGCGAATTCGGCTGGAGTCTTGAATGCTTCGAAGAGGGCGGGTGTGGCGGCGTTGACCGCAACATCCGTACTCTGGGCCGAGAGGATCGTGGCGATCAGCAGTTCGTGCGGAGAGACGGCGTTCAGTTCGCACGTCGCTTCGGGCCACGCTTTCTCGAGTGCTCTGTACAGGCGCATGGCCCTGGCGCGATCTTTGGGTGAGGCCTTCGGATGTGGTTTGGATGTGCTCATGCTTGTTCTGTCACCGGGTGGCCATCGACCCAGGTCGTACCGTCAGTCCATACTTCCCGTTTCCAGATCGGCACCCGCATCTTCAGCGTATCGATGAGCCATCGGCAGGCCTCGAACCCATCGCCGCGGTGTCCGGAGACGAGTTCGATGCACACACTCGCTTCGCCGATGCCCACGACACCCTCGGCATGTTGCAGCCGCACCGCCGAGAGATTCCAGCGAGCGACGGCCTCGTCGGCCAGTTCTCGGAGTACTGCTGCGGCCATGCCGGTGTGGGCTTGATAGTCCAGATGTTTCAGGCTGCCGTGAGTTGGATGAGACTCCGCTCTGGTTCGTCCGACGAACACGACCTCCGCCCCTCCTGATGGGCGAGGCGAGAAGCCAAGTGGCCGCACCGGGTCGGATTTCATCGCGATCTCAATCGTGGGCGGCATTCCTGCACGGTACCGCGCCATGGACTGATTGTGAGCAGTACACTGAGGGCATGCCCGAGTTGGTGCACGGCGTGGACCTCGTCGAGATTCGGCGGATCGAGTCGATGTTGGAATCGCATGGCGATCACTTCATCGATCGTGTGTTCACAGTTGCCGAGCAGCGGTATGCCGAGGAGGGCGGTGAGGGACGTGCCGAACGATATGCCGCCCGCTTCGCCGCCAAGGAAGCCGTCTTCAAGGCGCTCGGCTCCGGCTGGGCGGGCGGAACCGCGTGGGTCGATGTCGGCGTGACACATCACGCTGGCGGCGCTCCAGATGTGGAGTTGACGGGGCATGCCGCGACGCTCGCCAAGGAACAGGGTATTTCCAGTTGGGTGCTGAGCCTTTCGCACAGTGGCGGGCTGGCCATCGCAAGCGTTGTCGGCACGCCAGAAGAGAGGGGCTGAGCATGGCACGCCGAGGCTCCCGCCCATCCCTGTATGAAGTCGCCCGCACGAGACTCGACCGCGCCGGGCAGGGATCCGACCCGCCTGCGGAGGAGGCAGGGGAAGCACCACCACCGACCCCGCGGTTTACGCCCGGAAGCAGCCTTCGACTTCCCATGGGATTCGTCGTGCTCGGCATCGTGCTGGTGCTCGGTTTCATTGTGCTGGCTTGGTGGCTGGGCAAGGGTGCTGGCGAGGCGGGGGCGAGGGTTGATGCTCGAATCCAGGTGCCAGTTCGGGTGGCCCGGGATCCGCTTGAGTATCAGCCCCCTGCCTCCGCCATTGAATTCCCGGCGTTGCCAACAGAACCCGCAGTGTTGCCTCCTGAGCAGTCCCCACGTGCTGGAGAGCCGCCTTTGGATGGGGACAAGGGGGATCCGCGTGTTCGGGGCTTTCACTATTTTGTTCTTGCCGAGACTCGCCCAGCCGGGGCCGAGGAAATCGCAGCCTTCTGCCGCGATCAGGGACTTGATGTTGCGGTCGTTTCGGGTCACAATGCGCGGCTCGCACAGGTCATTGCCCTGCCCGGGCTTGCCTCGCCCCGCTCGTCGGATCCTGCCTATCGGGCCTTGGATGCCAGAATTGAGGAAGTGGGTCGTCGATGGAAGCAGTCGGGCAGGCGGACCAGTTTCTCGGATCGGTATTTGCAATCAAAGGGCGACTGAACAATGAGCCTCCATCGCAGCCTCAAGACCAAACCTGCTGGCCTGAATCAGCACCGCAACGTACTCAAGCGGAGCGAACGGGTGGAAAAACTCGCCGAAAAGGGCGAATTTGATCTCGAGAGTGACTCGCCTATCGGAATGGTCAAGGTTATCAGTCGCGCAGTCGTGACCAAGAAGCCCAAGAAGGAGCCGGTCGAAGAAGTCACCGAGGGTACTGAGGGCACCGAAGGCACCGAGGGCACCGAGGGCGAAGCCACCGCGGAAACAGAATGATCCAGACCTCGCCTTCATCGGTGGCGTCGTGATCGATCCGGAGAAACTCATCAGCGAGCGGGCGCGGTGCGTGGACGTGTCCGGCATTCGGCGTGCTTTCCAATTGGGTGCTCGTCTTGAGAACCCCATCGACCTCTCCATCGGCCAGCCGGATTTCGATGTGCCCGAGCCGTTGGTTCGCGCCGCGGTCAATGCCATCGAGCAGGGGCGGAATGGCTACACGCTCACCGGTGGTGCCGATGACCTGCTGGCATCGGTTGCGGCGCATCTTCGGCGGAATATCGACTGGACCATCGGTTGCGGGCAGAGTGATCTGCTCATTACCAGTGGAACCAGTGGAGCGTTGCTGCTTGCTTTCATGGCGTTGTGCGAGCAGGGGTGCGAGGCCATCGTGCCCGACCCATACTTCGTCATCTATCCGACCCTCGGTCCGATGACCGGGCCGAAAATTGTGCTGTGCGATACCTACGGCGATTTTCGCATGACCGCTGAGCGGGTCGAGCCGTTGATTACGGAGCGTACCCGCATCGTGCTGCTGAATACCCCGGCGAACCCGACCGGCGTTGTCTTGAGTGATTCAGAGATCAGTGATCTGGTCGACCTCTGCGCCGATCGTGGCGTCATGCTCGTGTCTGACGAGATCTACGATCTGTTCACCTTCAGTGACGGCTGCGGACCAGCCGGTCGATGCCCGAGTCCGGCGAGGTTCACCAAGGACATGCTTCTCATCCGCGGCTTCGGCAAGACCTACGGCTGCACCGGATGGCGATTGGGGTATGCCGCCGGACCACCGTGGCTCATAGAGCAGATGGCGAAGTTTCAGCAGTACTCATTCGTATGTGCACCATCGATATCGCAGGCGGGCATGGTTGGTGCCTTCGATGTGGACATGAGCGATACCGTCAAGCGATTCGAACGTCGACGCGATCTGGTTCGGGAGATCTTTGAGGGTGTGACGAACATCAGCGACTCTCGCGGTGCTTTCTATGCATTCGTTGGGGTGCCTCCGTCGCTTGGGATGAGTGGCACCGAGTTTTGTGATCTGGCCGTCAAACATGACGTCGTCATCATTCCCGGCGGCGTGTTCAGCGAGCGGGACACGCACGTACGCATCAGTTTCGCATGTCCAGACGATCAGCTGGCAGAGGGGTTGCAGGTGTTGCGGGGGTTGATGGAGTGATCGCAAGGGTGGAGGCGAACAGGAGACCGTAGCCGAGCACGTGTCCCGCTGGTTGCAGCGGATCGGGGCTTCAGCATCCGACTGTTCTCTTTCTCGGTTTGAGCCGAAAGATACCCCCGTCACGACACGAGGCCGAGACGGGGGGGAGGGGAGAAAGATCGTGATGGAAGAATGTCCCGCGGACGAGTCCCTTGGTTCGACCGTTTCACAAGTTCTTGATGAACTTTCTCACTCTCCGCTGCGGCGAAAGTGGCCGCTTAGCGCGGAGGTCGAGTCTTCGCAAGGGGATAGGACTCCGGCTCCATCGTGGTGGTGATTGCCGTCATCCACGCGTCCATGGCAACATCTGGACGGCATGCTTCCTGAGCCCGCCGCTGTCCCTCGTGGGCAATCCGAAGCCGGGATGGGGGGTCGGTGCTCATGCCGAGCATCGCCGACTGCCAGTTGTCGGCTTCGCCATCTTCGACAAGTATCGCCGTGACATCATGTTCGAGCAGTTCCTCGCACGCGTTCGAAGCGGCGATCAGGGCAGCACCGCCGCTCATGGCGATCGGGATGAGGCTTCTGGCCGGACCGCTTGGGTCGGGTGCGACGACGAGCGTTGCTTCGGCCACCAGTCGTCCCATGGTTCCAACCCGGTCAAGCACGCTGACAGACTCAAGCAAGCCACGTCGCTCGATCATCTTCCAGAGTTTGTGAGAGGCGCCGCCACGGAGTTCAAGGAATGCCTCAATGTCGGGTCTTGCTGCAAGGACCGAGGTCAGGGCGTCAAGCAGTGGTTCCGCGTGGCGGGGAGACCGCCCAGGATCCAGCACGACCATTGCAGGCCTGCGATCCGGGAGCCGCATGCTCGCTTGAATGTTCAGCGGTGGGCGAGCCGTGATGACCGTGCCGGCTCGGAGGATCGACCGAAGGCGGTTTCCCACCGCATCGGTTCGGGCAATCCACGCATCGACCAGCGGCGAGCGGTTTGCGATATCGATCTGGTCGGAACGCCAGACATCCGCAATGAGCGGCACTTCGAGTATCGCCGCGAGATCACGCGCGAGTAGAGCGACGCCGTTGCCGCTGTAGAGCACCAGATCGACAGGTCGTCTGGTCAGCGCAGCGGCCAGTTCCGCTGCGATACGTTTGCGGCTCCACCACCGCTGAGGTATCGGAGCGGTCAGGACATCAATCTCTTCCAGCAGCGATGCTCCACCGCGTCCTTCGGCGGGTTCGGCAAGCAGGTGAACCTGTTCGATGTCGGCCTTGTGGAGCCCTCGCGCGATGGCAGTCAGGGCGATCTCGTCATCCTCACGACGCGGCTCATCGATGGCGATCAGGATGCGGGTCATCTGCGGTCTCGCCAAAGAGGAGCGCCCAAGTTGCCATGGGGTAGCAGGGCCGCGGTCATGTTCTCCCGCGGGCGAACCGGTCGCCGCGTTTCAAGATCCACATGGACCCAGAGCGTCGAAGCCGTACACACTGCTTTCCCTCGCCTCCAGACGACTGTATCTCGCCATGATTTGACCCGCCGAACATCTCGTACCCATGTGGCGACAAAGAGTTCTTCGCCAGCGTGCGCTTCGCATCGATAATCGATCTCATGGCGGGCGACGAACCACATCGCGCCCGCGGCGAGCAGGTCCTCTCCCGACCACCCAAGGCTTGCAAGGTGCAACTGCCCGACTTGGTCAAGCCATTTCACGTACTCGACATTGGACACATGGTGGACCGCGTTGCTCAAGGTTTCGGCACCCGGCACGATGGTGCCCCACCACGTGGCGGCTGGTGGGGGCGGAAAGGGGGAAGTCGCCAGCGGTTTGCAGGCCTCGATGTGGGTCGTACTCATGTTCGCTCCGATGTCATCGTCACCGGGTCGATGGCCCGCAGCCACTTCCATGAGTACAGCCCGGTGTGGTGGCCGTCGTTGAACGAAATGCGGATCGCGTAGTTGCCCACACGCTCGATCGACACGGCCTCCAGCGTGTCCGGCGTAGTTGTCGAGGTTGGAAGGACCGCGAGCGGATTCTCGGCAAGCGCCTGTCGCTGCTGCCGAGCCTCAGCCGAGGGTGACCATCGCCGGAGGTGTCTCACGGGGTAGTGTGAGGTTTCGCCTCCAGGCCACGTGACGGTCAGGCCGGCAGCGTGGTCAAGGTGCAGATGGCTGGGGGCATCCATGTGAGCAAGGGTACTCGTGATGGTGGTCGGTATCATGGTCACGCGGTTTGATTCCGGTTCTGGTTCTGGGTTTCGGGGTCTGGTTTCGGGTTCCGGGGTCTACTTCCGGGGGTGAGAGGTGATGGAGATGATCGAAACGCGCGTCGGATTGGACATGCCCGCCAAACTTGCGGCTGCAATGAGGCGGGCAGCGTGCAATGCTTGCGTTGGTCTCGATCCTGTTCTTGCGAACGTACCAGTTGCGATCGATCGAAGCGATCCGATCGATGCAATTCGGCGGTTCTCGCTTGGTGTACTTGAGGCCGTGGCACCGCATGTGGCCTGCCTGAAGGTGCAATCCGCCTGCTATGAGCGTTACGGGGCGGCTGGTGTGGCGATCATCGACGAGATCATGGTGGCGTCCGATTTGCTCGATCTTCCAGTCATCCTCGACGCCAAACGCGGCGACATCGGCATCAGCGCCGCGCATTACGCGTCCGGTGTATTCGATCGTGCCGCTGCCCCGGACTGGGTGACCGTCAACGCCTATCTCGGTGTCGAGACACTGGAGCCATATCTCGAACATGGTGGCATCTTCGTGCTCGTCCGTACCTCCAATCCGGGCTCGGTTCGACTTCAAGGGCTTCGCCTCGATGATGGGAGAACCATTGCCGAAGCCATGGCCGACATGGTGGCCGAACTTGCCGCGAATCGGCGGAATGAGCAAGGTTGGAGCAACGTCGGCGCAGTGGTCGGCTCGACGCATCCGGCCGAGGCCGAGTCGCTGCGTGAGCGGATGCCCGGCGTCATCCTGCTGGTTCCGGGCATCGGCGCGCAAGGTGGCAAGGTTTCCGACTGCGCGCCACTCTGCGGGGCGGACTGTTGCGGTGCCGTGTTGGCCGCAAGCCGTTCGGTTCTTTATCCGGAGGGCCAATCGAGCGATTGGATGCAATCCATCGCTGAGGCGGCGGCGAGATTCGCCGACGAGACCGGTCGTGTGGCGGGGCTTCGCTGATGGCACTCAAGCCGACATGGCTTGGGTGGAAGGAGGTCATCGTGGTGACGCTTTTCCTCTTCGTGTTGTTGCTGCCGCTCATCTTCGAGGGCGAGCCCGCCGCAGGAAGCAATGCTGAGCGTCAACTGGTCATCGTGACGCCACACAACGAACAGATCCGTTCGGAGTTTGAGCACGCTTTCGAAGGTTGGCACCAACGTACGTTCGACGAGCCGGTCGATGTGGTATGGAGCGTGCCGGGCGGAACGAGCGAGATCCGGCGCATGCTGCTTGCGCAGTGGTCCGCAGCCTTGGAGCAGGGTTATCAGCCTGGCGGCGATGCCGATCTGGTCTTTGGTGGCGGATCCTACGAGCACGGCAAACTCAAGAAGGGTGCTGTGAAGCGGATCCATGGTCTGTCTGGCGGTGAACTTCGGAACTGGCTGCAGCGAATCGGCGTTGAGAATGCCGAGGCCGCCATGGAAGTTGGCAGTGCCGATGCGGGGGTCGTGCACGCTGAACTCGAAGCCGATGATGATGACACGTGGACCATCACTGCGAGTGCCGGGATCAGCGCTGTGCCGCCGATGGATCACGCCAGCCTTCCAGAACTCTACGGACGCAAGTCGGTCGCGGGGACCGATCTGTGGGACCCGGATCATTGCTGGTTCGGGACCGCCCTCTCAAGTTTCGGTCTTGTCGCCAACAGTGACGAACTCGCTGTGCGGGGTCTTGATGTGCCCGACTCCTGGACCGATCTGGCGGACCCGCGGCTGGGTTCGGCTGTGTCAATGGTGAATCCTGCCCAGTCTGGATCGGTCACAACGGCTTTCGAGACCATTCTGAAGCGGCTCGGCTGGACCCCGGGCTGGCGCATCCTGCGGCGGGCCGCGGCGAACGCCCGCACCTTTTCGGCATCCTCCTTGCGGGGTCCGACCGACGTGGCAGCAGGCGACGCGGCCATGGGAGTCTGCATCGATTTCTTCGGTCGCTATCAGCAGCAGACGCTGGCGGATCACGGAGCAGCGGGGCGGTTGATCTACGTCGATCCGCCCGGTGAGACGACGCTCGACCCCGATCCCATCTCGATGCTTGCCAACCCACCGGATCCGGAACTCGCCGCGAGGTTCATCGGGTTCACGCTTTCGGAAGAGGGGCAGGCGCTCTGGCAGTTTCGCCCGGCCGATCGGGAAGCGGGAGAACTGGGGCCACGCCACTTTGCGTTGCGGCGCCTGCCGGTGCGGGACTCGATGTACCGCAACCACTTCGACGACTTCATCGATCAGGTGGATCCATTTGCCAATGCAGCCGTGCCCGAGCATCAGGACCGCGCCATGCGGGCCTTCATTGCGCCGCTCATGCAGGCTATGGCCATGGACGAGCGTTCGAAACTTCGGGCAGCCTGGCAGGCGATTGTTTCCCATCCGGATTACCCACAGGGGTTCGATGGCATTGTGACGGCCGAAGATGTCGAGAATCCGAAACTGGCCGCGATGATCAGTGCCTTCGATGCCATGCCCGTGATCGTCGATCCAGATGGGAGTCGATGGTCGCTCGATACGCGTGAGGGACGGGACGCGGTCAAACGAGGTTGGCTCCGTGGCGGATGGTCTGGCAGCGGGATGTGGGATGCGGAGTCTGAGCCCGGGCCAGCCTTCCGGCGGCACGCGGGCGAATTCTTCCGGGAGCGTTTCGACGCGGTACTCGATGAAAGCGGTACCCAATGAACGTAGCGGTGCTCTCGATTGGCGATGAACTGCTCGGTGGCCGCATCACGGATACCAACGCGGCATTTCTTTCTCGGGAAATTGTGGCCAACGGTGGCTGTGTGCTTGAGCGGGCGACCGTTGCGGATGATCGCCTCGCCATCGGCGAAGCGGTCGCTCGGCTCTCAAGCGGAGCGGATGTTCTCATGAGCACCGGTGGGCTCGGCCCCACCAACGACGATCTCACCCGCTGGGCTGCAGCCGATCTCATCGACGGCGGCGAGGTCATCGACGATGATGAGGCGCTCGCGGATGCTCGCGCATGGTGCGCCGCTGCCGGGCTGCCTGCATCCGAGGCTCGCGAGATGGTGGCCAAGCGTCCACAGTCGGCGTCGTTCCTCTCCAACGATCAGGGCACCGCGCCGGGGTTGCGGTTTCAGTTGGGCGGTTGTGAGGTGTGGATGCTTCCCGGTCCACCCATCGAGATGCAGTCGATGTTCGAGCGTCATGTTGCTCCGGCACTTCGATCGGGAATTGGTAATACGGCCTTGCCCGTTGAAGTGCTTGCCGCAGGATTGACCGAAGTACAGGCGGCCGATCTGCTCGGGTCACGACTCGATCGGAGATGCCGGCCGCAATTGGGCATCCGTGCCGGCCGTGGACTGGTGCGAGTGACGGTTCAGGATCCGGATGGCACATGTACGCAGACGGCACTGCTGAACTCGGCAAAGGAGGTTCGCAGCGTTCTTGAACCATGGTCTCTTCCGGATGGATGCAACTCGCTGCCCGAAGCGGTTGGCGCGGCGCTTCGTCATGCCGAAGCGACGTGCGCCACGGCAGAGTCGTGCAGCGGCGGCGGGCTCGGTGCCGCCCTGACCGAGGTCTCCGGTTCCAGTGGCTGGTATGTGGGTGGCTGGGTGACCTACTCCAACGAAATGAAGGCCGCTCAACTCGGTGTGCCGGTGGGCTTGTTGGATCCGGGTGGCCCGGGAACTGTGAGTAGCGAGGTTGTCGAAGCGATGGCGACCGGTGCGAGAGAACGCAGCGCGGCGGATATCGCCGTTTCCATCAGCGGTGTTGCCGGCCCGGACGGAGGAACAGCCGAGAAGCCAGTCGGCACAGCCTGGATCGGACTCAGTGACGAGCGCGGCACCGCGGCTCGGCGCATTCGAGCCCCCGGGGATCGTCAGCGAGTTCGAGCCGCAACAATCGAGGCGGCGCTCCAGTGGATACGATGGCGGTTGTGTGGGGTCGATGGCGGTTTGCCGTGGGAGTGCACCACATGAGCGAACTGGTACACATCGGACTCGGGTCGAATCTTGGCGACCGGGTCGGCGCCATTCTCGGAGCGCTTGAGCGGATTGACGGGCTCGACGGAGTTTCGGTCGGTCGTGTGAGTACGTTGATTGAAAGTGAGCCGATGCATGTTGTCGATCAACCTTGCTTTGTCAACGCAGCGGCTGAGGTGCGAACGACCCATACGCCCGAGTCCTTGCTCGGGCTTCTGCTGGAGGTTGAACAAGCGATGGGTCGGCAGCGAGATGGTGAAGCACCTTGTGGACCCCGTCCGATCGATCTGGATCTGTTGTTGTGGGGCGATCAAGTTCTTGATTTGCCGAATCTGACCGTGCCGCACGCTCGCATGCATGAGCGAGCATTTGTACTCGTGCCGATGGTCGAAATCGCCGAGAATCGGCAACATCCCGTCCTGGAGACAACGATGGCGACGCTGCTTGAGAGCGACATCGCGAGAAACGGCCCTGTTGAAGGCAGATGCCGCATGCTCATGCGGAGTGCCCTGCAGGAAGAAGGTGGTCTCAGAGGCCCACGGATGGAAACGGACGGATGAGTCGATTGATCTGTTGTTGTGTGGCGATGTGTGTGCTCGCTTCGTGCGATCGTCCGGCGGACACCTCGCCCGAACCTCCGGTCCGGACGCAGCCACCCGTTCCACAGCCCGATGCCGAGGCATCGGCGATTCTGGATCGTGTGCAAGCGGCCTATCTCGAAGCTCCCGGTCTCGAAGTGCAATCGAGCATGACCTTGACGCGCGGCACGCAGCGGCTCGAGCGGAAGGAAGTGATTCGCTTCGACTCAGCCGGTGATATTCGATGGGAGGCCCCCGGAGTCGCGATGGAGGTCCGCGGTGGCCGACTGTTGGCCCAGATGGACTCGGTTTCGAACAGGGTTGTCGACGTACCGGTCGAGGGGACGCCACTTGCTGCGGTGGAGCAGGTGCTGGGCGACACCTTGCCACCGCCGGCGGTGCTGCTGCTTCGCGTCGGCACCGACACCGTTCGCTGGTTGGATGTGATGACGGGCCGGTTGATCGGGAGCCCGATCGCTACTGGGCATCGTGTCGACGATGACGGCACGCTGCTGGTCGATGTGCAGGGTCGTCGGGGCACCGGTCTGATTCTCATTGATTCAGACACCATGTGGGTCCGCCATGCGGAAGCGAAAACCGAGGTGATTGCGGGCGGGCAACCGGACGAAATGCGATTCGTCGTCGATTATGACACCAGCATTCTCGAGTCGGTCGCAGCTACAGGCGAAACGATCGTCGTCGGAGATCGCACCGTTGTGCCGACCATCGAGTTACTCGAGCGTCCTGCCAGCAAGCGTATTCGTGTGGAGCCCGGAGATTCCTCGCCTGATTTCACGCTGCCTGGCACCGATGGTTCCAGCGTGACGCTTTCGTCGTTGCGAGGATCCATCGTGGTGCTGGACTTCTGGGCGAGGTGGTGCGGTCCCTGTCGAGCGGGACTACCGGATATCCAGCGTCTGTACGAGGCGACAGGGCGTAACGCCTCGGGTGTATGGGTCTTCGGTGTCAATGTGCAGGACGGTGACAACTTCAAGAGCGTTCAGGAGTTCTGGGCGAGCAAGCCCTTTGAATTTCCTTCGCTGGTTGCCGGTGATGAGATCAGTACGGCTTGGGGACTTCCCGGCATTCCCGTCACGATCGTCATTGGACCGGATGGAAAAGTGCTTGAGCGTGTGGATGGGTTCACCAGGGGTGAGTGGAAACACCTGGTCGAAGTCATCGAGGCGGCTCAGCAGCCCTGATTGATGATGGTGGCGACGATTCCTCGCCGTAGTTTCCAGGTGAAGCGTTCCTTGCTCGTGTTGATGAGCACACTGAAGGCCAGTCGTCGCCCGTCCGGGCACTCGACATACCCGCTGATTGCGTAGACTCGCGCGATGTATCCGGTTTTCACTCGGAGGGTGGTGCCGTGCAGGTCCACGGATGCGAACCGGTCCTTGATCGTTCCCTCGTGTTTCTCGGCGAGCGACTCGATAAAGAGATTCTGGTCAGGATCGGTGTCATCGAAGCGGCAGAGCCAAGCGGTCAATGTTCGAGCCGAAATGCTGTTGAGCCGGCTCATGCCGGATCCGTCGGCAACCCGCAGGCCATCGATTGATCCAGTGAGGCGTTCAACTGTGCCAGTCACGATGCGGCTTCCATCGGCCCTTGTGCCCTGGCGACCGGTCACCGCGTGGGCGAGCCGCTTGAGGAGGGCTTCGGCGAACATGTTGTCACTGTCGTGATTGCATCGTTCCAAGACGGCCTCGATACTCGTTTCAATCGGGGGGGCCACATCGACGCCCGAAGGTGGTGGGTCGGAGGCATCGGCGAGTCGCACAGCATCGACCGTGACGCCGACGAGCCTGAGCCGGGCAGCGAGCAATTGACCAAACTGCAGCGGGGGATTGTCGATGGTGACCTCAACGGCTTTCTGTGTGGCGACCGGAACCGTTCCGAGCAGGGTGATCTCGTTGGATCCTTCTGATCGGTGTGGATCGATGACGGATGTATTCTTGCCGCGGCCCCGTTTGAGTTGGTTGTCAAGTATGACGTTCGGGTAGGCGGGACGCATATCGGAGATGTCGACGCCTTCGCCGCGAGGCACCGGTCGAAG
>JASMMN010000229.1 GCA_030748155.1 Phycisphaerales bacterium | reverse complement strand
ACCGTCGCCGCCCCGCTCAAGGAGCCCCCATCCACGGGGGAGATCCCGCTGCTTCACCAGTCCCATGGGTGCCGCGATCCACAGCAGGTCGGCCAGATTCCACCAGACCATCTTCGCAAACTTGTGAGACCCGTGAAGACGACGATCGATGGCGAGCAGTTCCAGTCGAAGCCGCCGGACCGGACCGTGCCGGGCCTCCAGGTGGCTCTCCCGGACATCGAACAACGTCCGTTCGCCAACGGGCAGTTTCCGAGCCTGGCCCGGGCGGAAGCCAAAGCGATCGAGCATCTCCACCAGCCTCGCCCGCCTGCCGAGCAAGGCTGCGGCGTGTCCCCCGTCTCGGGCGAAGTCTGCCCGGCTCGCCTTGCACTCGACGACACAGGTCCGCGACGTGGCTCGGTGAAGACCGCCCCATGCATCCAATCGGCGGTCGGTCCAGCCCGCAACATCCACACGGAACCCCCCGGCTGGAAGCGTCACCTCGTCGGCGACGGCCACCCAGCCCGTGCTTCGAAGCCAGCCCGCCGCCGCTCGTTTGAGTTCAAGATGCTGCCGCGATTCCATTCAGCAGGTCTCTCGACCAACGAGCCGACGAACCGACAATGGTGGTAGACCGCCCCGCGTACACTTCTCCCCATGACCGACTCACTCACCATCGCCCTGATTCGAGATGTCTTCTACACCGAAGACGGCGGGGAGCGACTCCGCTCACGACTCCAAGAGGCCAAGGATGCCGGCGCAAGCCTCGCTGTAACGCCCGAACTGGCCATGCTGCCGTGGGTCCCGGCCACGAAGCAAGCCCGTGACGAGGATGCAGAGCCTCCGGAGGGACCGCGGCATCAACTTCAATCACAGATTGCCCGGGATGCGGGCATCGGTCTTCTCGGCGGGGCCATCGTGCGAGATGCGTCTGGGCGGCGATTCAACACGGCCCTGCTCTTCGGAAGCGACGGCTCCCTGCTGCATGCCTACCGCAAGATCCACATCCCCGATGAGCCGGGCTTCTGGGAGGCGGATCACTATCAGGCCGACGATACGATTCCGCGACCGGTTGAAGCATTCGGACTCAATCTCGGCTTCCAGATCTGCTCGGACAACAACCGCCCCTTCGGCAGCCACGTTCTGGGAGCCCAAGGTGCCGATGTCATCCTGGTGCCGCGTTCCACCGAAACCGCGACCTACATCAAATGGCGTCCGATCTTCCAGGCCAACGCCCTGACCAGCGGCTGCTGGGTGCTTTCGGTCAACCGCCCGGGCCCGGAACAGGGCGTTCTGATCGGCGGACCAAGCATCGCCGTCGCGCCCGACGGAACGGTGGTGCTGGAGACCGAAGACCCGGTCGGCATCGTCACCGTCGATCGAACCAGCGTCGCCACAGCACGCGGCGACTACCCAGGCTATCTCGCCTTTCCATCCGACCTCTACTCCGCCGCTTGGGCCTCGATCCCGCCGCGAACGGCACACGGCCCCATTCTTCCGGGGGCAAGGAGCTGATTCATGCAGCAACCAACGACACGTGACTCCCTCGAGACTCGACTTGAGCGTCTTGAACACATACTCGAGCAGACCACTCGCCGTGAACGCAACTACCGATTTGCATTGACTGCCACGCTTGGCTGCGCCGGCGTGCTGGCCTTGCTTGCCGCCACCGACATCACCCGCATCGATGCCATTCGCACACACCGGCTGGAGATTCTCGACGACGAGGGGCGGGTGATGCTCGCGGCGGGAACCGACGCAGGAGGCGGGCGGCTTGATCTCTGGTCAAGCACCGGGGCAAACCTCATGCGACTCGGCGCCAACGAACACGGCGGAGACCTCGCGGTCTGGAACGCCACCGGCACCAACGTCGCTGGTGCATGGGCCACGGAATCGGGCGGCTCGGTCGCGGCATGGAATGAATCGGGTAAGCGGGCAGCCACAATGGCAGCTGACGAACACGGCGGCATGATGACGCTCGCTGCGGGTGATGCGGAGTCAAAACTCGTCCTGAATGCCGCAGGCGGTACACCGTTTGCGATCATCGATGGAACCGGAACGGAACGGCTCACCTTGGCGGACGAAACAATCACCCTGCGCGGGGATGATGGAACAACCGGCGTGAGTCTGCAACTCACAGAAGGTGGCGGCGGTCTCCAGTGCGGATCGACGAGCATCCAGTTGCTTGAGCAAGGCGGCTTGAACCTGCAACAGAGCGGGCAACACATTCTGCAAGCATCCGCCGCAGACGGTGAGACGATACTCAGACTGGCTGCTCCCGAGGGAACCGCGACAGTGCGAGCAAGTGCCGACGCCGCCGTCGATCTGGTCGGCGCTCGGGCCACGTTGACCCTCGCCGGCGGAGACACCGAATCGGTGACGATCGCAAGTGATCCGGACGCCGCCATCATCAAGACCAGCGATGAGGCCATCTCGCTCTATGCATCACACGGTGCCGGGCGCATGGTGCTGGGAAGCGGCGAAGGCGGGCAGATCCGCATCACCGGCGGGGTGGACGGGCTGGCCGCGGCTGTCGATGTACTGGCCCCGGGAAGCACACGCATGGCCACACTCAGCACGACCAAGTCGGGGCTCGGACTGCTGGCTGTCTGCGATTCGGCCGGCACGCCGGTCGGAATGCTGCACGGCGCCGGGACTGGCCGCGGGCGACTCTCTGTCCACGCCCCTGACGGCACTGCGGTAGCCGATGCCGCTTCCGACGGAACCCCTGAGTTCGCCTTGATGACCACCGATGGCCGAACAACGGCGGCGATGGCAGCCACGCCCCGCGGCGGCGCGCTCAACCTGATGAACGTCGATGGAACGCCTGTTGTACTGGCCGGAATCACTTCCGACGGCCCCGGCGGTGCCGCGGCCTTCCAGAACGGTGTCGGCAAAACGGTTGTTGCCATCGGCAGCACAAAGGACGATGTCGGCCGAGTTGTGGTTGAATAGGCGGGGCAGCCGCGACCCCGTCTTCAATAATCGATCTCAACATCACCATTCTCACCCACGGTGGCGACGTCGAGTTCCTCAAGAGCCGCAAGGGCGGCGTCCTGTTCGGCTCGCTTCTTGTTGGGGCCCCACCGAGGCTGGAAGGTTCGACTACCAATCGTCACGCCGACCTCGAAGCACTTGGCGTGGTCAGGACCTTTCTCGTCAAGGACGGCGTACATCGGCATGGCCGCAAACATCCGCTGGGCGATCTGCTGCAAGACACTTTTGAAATTGTGGTGATGCCCCGAATGCACCGCCAACTCGATGCGAGATTCAAGAGCCGCAATGATGAAGTCCTCCGCCACCTCTAACCCGCCATCCAAGTAGAGCGCGCCGATGATCGACTCCCAAACCGCTGCTGCAACGGAGGCGGGTATCTCGCGAGCCGCAGCCATGCCCTTGCCCAACACCAGCAGCGTGTCAAGCCCGAGTCGCCTCGCCTCCTCGGCGCACACACGACGACTCACCACAGCCGACTTGACCTTGGTCATGTCACCCTCAAGCAGACCCGGGTACTGACGGTGCAGATGCTCGCACACCACAAGGCCCAGCACAGAGTCGCCGAGAAACTCCAGACGCTCGTTGCTCTCATGCCGCGACTGGGCGATCGACGAGTGAATGAGCGCGCGGTTGAGAATCTCGCGATCGACGAAGTCGTATTCGAGCAGGTCTTCAGCCCGGCTGAGCGTTGCGTCGTCCATCCGTGCGATGGCTCCTCGCGCCCCGTAGGGGGAGATGACAACGCCGCGCGAACTCGAATGAGCCTCCTGCGGCGTGCGAACGGCGAAAGAACGGCTCTTTCGCCGGAACACCGCGCGAGGACGGGGTGGCCCACTCCGGAGGCCGTCCCGCCCGCCCGCGATGACTCCAATGTACCACGCAATCGAGGGGGGTGAAAGTTCCATTTTGATCTGTTAGACTGCCCGATTCCACTCTACGGCCAGCGGACGCGGGTTCCGCTGTGCGGGTGGTTCGCGGCCCTCAACGCTCAACGCTCAACGAGCAAGGATCCAGCCATGGCAATGCATTACCCCCGCCGCGTGAGCAAGATCAAGCGGGCGCGCATGTTCGGATTCCGCGCCCGCATGAAGACCAAGGCTGGCCGCAAGATGATCAATCGCAAGCGTGCACTGGGGCGGCGGCTGACCCCGGAGACCTGAGTCGGGAACCGAGAGGGCGTTCCCTGTTCCTGCGATCAGCGGCGAATCCACTCCATGATGGCGGCGGCTGTTGCTGCCGGTGGTCCGGTGGCGTCGATGATGTGCGTGGCAATCGACTCGTAGGCTTGGGCTCGGCTTGCGGCAACTTCGATGGCTTCCTCGATCGGGTCTTGCCCGGTGAGGGAAGGACGATCGCCCGGATCGGTTTCGAGGCGGGCCTTGAGGGTCTGCCCGTCGCAGCGAAGCCAGATGATCTCGATGGTATCCTTGGATGCTGCTGCCCGTAATACAGCGCGGGGTGGGTCGATACATGCCATACCCCCGCCAGTGGCGATGACAGAAGGTGGCCCGTCCAGTGCTGAAGCAAACGCGGCGGCTTCGGCTTGCCGCCACGCAGATTCACCCCGATGCTCGAACACATCGCGAACACTGGGCTCACCACTCAAAGCCAACGCACGCTCGTCCAGATCAATGAAGTCGACTTCGATTTCATCAGCAAG
Organism: Phycisphaerales bacterium; assembly: GCA_030748155.1. Taxonomy (GTDB): domain Bacteria; phylum Planctomycetota; class Phycisphaerae; order Phycisphaerales; family SM1A02; genus UBA12567. The sequence goes on along the minus strand of JASMMN010000229.1, from coordinate 4,070 downwards.
CACTCTGCCGACCGTCGTCTTTCCTGAGCCTCTGGCTCCGATCAGAACGACAGCCGCGAGATTCCGATCATCGAAGATGGCGCGTGGGGTCTGCATCGACCGATGCCATCATACGCCCCCCCGATCGGAGCACCCACCCCCATGAGCGGCTCACTTGGAATCCTGGATGCAGTCGTGCTCGGTCTCGTGGAAGGTGTCACCGAGTATCTGCCCATCAGTTCGACCGGCCATCTGGTGCTGGCACGTTCGCTGCTGGGGCTTGATTCCCCCGAGGACATTCGCCGCAACGTCGATGCCTTTCTCATCGTGATTCAGGGCGGTGCCATCCTTGCAGTACTCGGCCTGTATCGAACTTCGGTCCTGCGGATGATCAGGGGAGTGTTCGGCAACGACCGCGAAGGCCTGATGCTCCTTCGCAATCTCCTGATCGCCTTTCTCCCGGCCGCAATCCTCGGTCCCCTCCTCGATGGCTGGATCGAATCGAGGCTGATGGAGGCTGGCCCGGTCCTGCTGGCGCTCGCCGCTGGTGGCGTCATCATGATTCTTGTTGATCGCCACCACCGCCACCGCCGCGAAGCGAGCCCCTCCGATGCAACGTCCTGCCCGGATGGGATGTCCATCACGGCGATCGCCGCATTCCAGATCGGATTGCTGCAGACCGTTGCCATGTGGCCCGGCACCAGCAGGTCGATGGTGACGATTCTCGGCGGCATGATGGTCGGGATGCGACCGGCCAAGGCCGCCGAATTCTCCTTTCTGCTTGGACTGCCAACACTCGGCGGCGCGACGGTATACAGACTCGGGGGCAATCTCATGGGTGATGAGGCCGACATGTTTGCCGTACTCGGGTGGCTGCCCCTGCTCGTCGGCTTCGTGGTGGCCACGATCTCCGCCGCAATCGCCATCAAGTGGCTTGTCGGCTACCTGAACCGGCACGGACTCGCGGTCTTCGGCTGGTATCGGCTGGTGCTCACGGCGGTACTGCTCGCGCTGATGTTCGGAGGCATCGTCTCGATCCAACCGGAGGGCAGCGATCAGTCCTCCGAGCCTGCCGCCGCCGCCTTGACGCCGTCAAACATGACGCCGCTACGACCGACCTCCAATACACGCGGCTGATCGCCCGGCCCGCACACAGACACGACAAAGAGAATGCCATCGGGCTCGGACCCCTCAGGCGACACGAGTGGTCGAACTGCGGGAAAGGGCCCCCCGCCGGCGACTTCTTCCCAACCCCCGTTGTGACGCCTTGCGAGGTGGTACGACACTTCCAGCGATGCTGGATCGACCGTCACCTGCCACCCCCACTGCACTCCGCCCGCGTTGATCACAGGCCGCTGAATTGCCGAAACCGGACGCGGCCACAGCGTGCCGCCGAGCGCCCAAGCAAGCAGGGCCGCCATGATGACGAACACCACGATGCGAACCCCCAAGCTTCGAAGACCCAGCGCGACCTGACCCATGGTTCCAGAGTAGCGTCCCCACCCAGGTTGCGTTCATCCATCGCCCAGTTCTGCAGCCAACCGGCGTTCGTCCCACACTTCCACGCCCAAACCCCGGGCCTTCTCCAGTTTGGAACCCGCCTTCTTGCCGGCGATCACCAGATCGGTCTTGGCGCTCACGGTTCCGCTCACCGTCGCGCCCAATGCCTCAAGCCGTTCGGTCAACTCACGGCGAACGAAGTCACTGAGCGTCCCGGTGAGTACCACTCGCTTGCCGGACCACACCGAACCCTCGGATCCGCCGAGTTGATACAGATCACTGCGAACGTCCACGCCGGCTTCAACCAGTCGCGAAAAAAGGTCCTCTCCGATGTCCGAGTGCAGGAAGCCGTGCAGAAGCCCTGCTGTGATGTCCCCGAAGTCGGACAACTCGGCCAGTTCCTCCAGGCTCGCACCCTGCAAGGCCTGCAGATCTTCGAAGTGCGTCGCGAGCGTGCGCGCGGCCGAGCGCCCGATCTGGCGAATGCCGATGGCGGCAAGAACACGCGCGAGCCCCCGTGAGCGACTACTGTCGATTGCGGCGACCAGATTCTCGGCGGACTGCAGCCCGAACCGATCCAGCGGAATCAGATCCTCCACTTGAATGGCGTACAGGTCCGCAATGTGTGAGATCAGCCCGGCATCCACGAGTTGGTCGACCACCTTCTCGCCGAGGCCGTCGATGTCCATCTGCCCGCGGCCAGCAAACCAGGCGATCCGCTCTCGAAGTTGCGCGGGGCACTCTGGATTCAGACAGAACACCCTCGGCCCCTCGGGCCCGACCGGACCACCGCAGGCCGGGCACACCTCGGGAGGCTCGATGACCTGCTCGCCACCGGTCCGCGCCTCGGTGATGACCGAAACGACCTGCGGAATGATCTCGCCGGCTTTCTCCACCCAGACACTGTCGCCAATGCGGATGTCCTTGCGGCGGATCTCTTCGATGTTGTGAAGCGTCGCGTGGCTGACGGTCGTACCGGCGAGTTCAATGGGACGCATCGTCGCCCGCGGTGTCAGCGTGCCATTGCGCCCCACCTGCCAGTCCACCTGCTCAAGCACCGTTCGTCCCTGTTCCGCCGGGTACTTGAAGGCGATGCACCACCGGGGCGCCTTGCTCGTTGCGCCAAGGCTCGCTTGCAGCGAGAAGTCATCAACCCGCACTACCATCCCGTCCACGCCATACCCAAGGGTGTCGCGATGCTCAGCGAAATCCTCGATCCATTCGATGAGTTCATCGACATCGGTGGTCGATCGCACGAGCGGGCTGATCGGGATGCCTAGTCGGCCAACGGCATCTTGGAATGCGGCGTATCCCCCGGCCATCAGACCATCGATCTCGCCGCGTCCGTGAGCTACAAACGACAGATGCCGCCTTGCCACAATGCTCGTGTCGAGCGACTTGAGCGTGCCGGCGGTGAGATTCCTCGCGTTGGCAAACAACGAATCGCCCTCGGCCTCTCGCTCGGCATTGACCTGCTCGAAGACTGCATTGGGCATGAAGAGTTCACCCCGCACTTCGAGCACTTCAGGGGGCTCACCGCTGAGACGGATCGGCACCTCTCGAATGCGCTTGACCTGCGCCGTGATGTCGTCGCCGCGAACACCGTCACCGCGAGTCACACCGCGGACCAGCCGCCCTTGCTCGTAGCGCAACGAGACTGCAACACCGTCGATCTTCGGATCGCAAGTCAGCAGCGGCAGTTCGCCTTCACCAGCTACCCGCTTCTGCCAAGCCCGCACTTCGTCAATGGTGTAGGTGTTGTCGATCGACTGCATTGGAACGGCATGCGACACCGTCTCGAAGGACTCGATCAGACCGCCTCCCACCACCCGAGTGGGAGAGTCATCGCTCCATGCCTCGGGATGGGCCGTTTCGAGGTGTTCCAACTCGACCAACATCGCATCGAATTCCCGATCCGACATCGTCGGATCGTTGTGTTCGTAATAGGCGATGTTGGCCTGCGTGAGCAACGACCGCAATTCATCGATACGTTTGAGATCCGAGGCCTGCGACATACCTGAATCGTACCGGGCGGCCGGGTATCATAGCGCCCCGTGCGACCGCTCCGATACGCCACCCGAACCGCCATGCTGCTCCCCCTGCTCCTCGCCATGGCCGCGGTGGCGGGGTTGCAACAGGACATCGAGCGGACCATCGCCGAAGCCGGGTTCACGAACCGGGAAGTCTCGGTCGCAGTCCGCGAATGCGGTACCGACCGACTGATCGCCGCCGTCTCGGCCTCGACGCCTCGCATGCCTGCAAGCAACCAGAAACTGCTCACCGCTGGCGTGGCCGCCATGGTGCTCGGTGCCGACTTTTCATTTCAAACGCGGCTCGTCCGCCGAGACGATGACCTCATCGTGATCGGCGATGGAGATCCTGCGCTCGGAGACGATCTGCTGCTGAAGAAGATGACCCTTCCGGATGGCACAACCTTGACGGCGACGGGGTTGCTGGATCTCTGGGCCGCCTCGGTGGCGAACTCGGGCACACGCCATGTCCAGACGCTGATCGTCGACGACCGGATCTTCGACCGCGACTGGTATCCCGAAGAATGGCCCAAGAACCAACTTCAAAGACACTATTGCGCG
>JASMMN010000228.1 GCA_030748155.1 Phycisphaerales bacterium | reverse complement strand
ATTCGGAGATCCTCGGATCAAAGCCTGGTTACCGGCTCCCCGAGGCATATCGCAGGTTCCAACGTCCTTCATCGCCTCTGGACGCCAAGACATCCACCGTATGCCCTTTGGTAGCTTTCTCGCGCCATCCCGACCCCGACGCCATTGTCATTGAATCCACAATGAACAAGCGAACGCAGGAGCGACATGACCAAGGACGACTGGTCCGAAATGACCAGCTGCTACCGGGCCTCAACAAGTGTCTCGACTATTGTCATATTGTTGCGCCCTGCTCGAATTGAAGCACTCGAGCAGGATGTGATCGCCAGCCTCGGCTCGGCTGAACCGGTTGCAGACTCGACAATCCGAGGACAAAGATCGTCCACGGATCGCGTCGCTTGCAACTGCGACACAGAACCTGGGAGGGTGCCCGTGTCAGGCTGACAATCGATCGAATCATGCCTTGTCAAAGAGCAGAACGCGCGCCACCACGGCCGATAAGGCCCGCGAAGGCGCGAGCCGGAGATCATATCCCCCCCCACATGGGTGTCAAGGCCCCCGGGGGAGGCAAAAGTGGATTTCAGCCGCCCATCCCGTCTTCGTCGGGCTCCTCATCAATCCAAGGCTTGATCGCTTCTCGGTCGATGAGCGGTGAACGAATATCGATCAGTCCGTCAAACCCCTCTTGACCGAACAACACGAACGCCCCTCGACCGGAGCCGGCGTACTCATCGGAAGCGAGCAGATCGGCGATGATGTCAACGACGTATCGCCCTGTCGCAAAGTCCATGAGTGTTCCGTCGCCTTCGTCTTTCTCGACCATGCCGACTGTATCGCCGGGTTGGATTGACTGCCTGGAGACATGCCACTTCCCGTTGTAGAAACGGTAGGTTTTCACTTGAGCGATCCCGAGATCGAGCGGTCCGGCAAGCCCCCGCCCCTGTCCGGGTGCCCTTGCCCGCATCACATAGGCTCGTGTTGGCCGCTCGACACGAATTGGATCGGACCACTCGCCGGGAAGAGACGCCAACGAAACATCTTCTGCCAACGCCCGTTGAGACTCTGGAAGGTTCAGAGACTTCGCAAAGAGCGGATTGTAGACAGCAGCTGAAATGCGATACTCATAGGTTTCGTCAGGCTGCACCTGAAGATCATGCGCCCAGATCTGAAGGGTGCCGCTGAGTTCAAATGCCGCAGCCTCTGCAGGCTCTCCTGGCTCGTACTCTTCGATCTGCTCATCGGTCCAGTTGACGACACGGGCCAGCCGCTTGATCTCATTGGTCATACGACGAATCTGCTGCTGAAGACGTTTGATCAAGCGGTCACGATCGTCGCCGCCCGATCCACCGGGGGCACCGCCGCCAGGGCCGCCCATGCCGCCACCGCCGCCAGGGCCACCCATGCCGCCACCACCACCGATGCCGCCAGGACCGCCCATGCCACCGCCACCACCACCGATGCCGCCCGGGCCACCACCTGGACCACCATCCGGACCGCCACCACCAATGCGATCAAGTTCTTCCTGTAGTTTCCTTCGCCGCTCAATGAGACGCTGCAATCGCTCAAGGGGGTCTTCGTCTCCGCCGCGGGACAACTTGTCCGCCGCTTCTTCCGGATCATCCCAAAGCCCGAACTTCGTCGGAAGAAACTCCGGTTGCACCACCATCTGCTGGGACACTCCGCTGCGGAGATCGCTGAGGATCCCGTCGCGCTCACCGGCGGACACATCACCTTCGATACGTTCCCGAAATGACAGTTGCCCCGGCAACAACTGAATCTGTTCGGGCTCCGACTTCGTGCCATCGACATGCACCTCGCGGCGTTCCACAACGATATCGAGCACATCGATACGTCCGTTGTACCACCGCTCGCTCATCGCACGCTGCCCCTCATCCCCCTTTGACTGAAAGCGGGACAGCACTTCATCAATGTTGAACTTCGCCGAAATCGTCAGCCAAGAGACATCAAATGGGGCCGACTCGAATCGGTTCGAGAGCGACTCTAGCTCCGATACCGCAGACTCGGTAATCGTGTCAAATGATTGATAGACCAGTATCTGCTCCGGCGAGGGAATGGTCGGCACATGGACTTCCGTGAGTTCCTCGCTGGCCTCTCCACCATCTTCGTCGATTGGCCCACGCGACGCTACGGCAAAGGACTGATACCGAGGAGGAAGCACACTTGCACCGGCCAGCGTCTGATACCGATCAAGCAAATCGGGCGGATCCGGCACCACTTTCCCATGAAGCCCCCCGACGCCCTCCCTCTCCAAACTCCTCTTCAGTGCAGTGGCCTTGTCCTGAAGTATGGAATTCACCTCGGCCGGGCCGATACCGCCCTTGCCAGCATTCGGATCGCCGACGAACTGCATGGCCAGATACAAGCCAAGCACGACCAGAACTGCGGCAAGTACAAGGAACTCGACATACCGCTCAAGCAGTTGGAGGATGGTGTTCTTCATCGCGCCTGATCCATGACGTGCTCGTTTCAAAACGAGCCGCCGGAACCTCCTTCACTTGCAACACGCGGAGCAATACCGATCTGGACCCGCGTCTCATCGGGCATCAGTTCCTGTGACCACGACCGCAACCAAAGCGTCTCAACGGTCAAGATCAATTGGGCCACCGGGGCTTCACCGAAATACTCGCCCCGAGTCAACGCCTCAAATGCATCGGCTCGACCCAATTCAAGATCCACGACCGACATCACTGCAGGTACGCTGAATCCCTCGAGTACTTCGTCAATACGATCCAAGGACACGATCAGGTCAAGATCGACCAAAATGACATCGAATTCCGCGTTGGTGATGCGGCCGGTTACCGACCGCTCAAAGTCTTGAGTTCCCGCAGGCGGGGCAGATGGACCATCCGAGCCACCACGACCCCCGGGGTCGTCCATGCCGCCAGGGCCACCCATGCCGCCAGGACCACCCATGCCGCCAGGACCGCCCATGCCGCCAGGACCACCACCACCTCGACCACTGGACCCGAGATGAATGGATCTCGCACCAGCCGCAGGCGTATCGACTTCCATTAGCCCACGCACATCCACCCGATTCACGGCGTGAATCGCGGCCAAGGGTTCTGGAGAATCGCCATTGATCTCCGCAACAACCGATGAGATCCGTTCCAGCGCCCACAGACGCCACTGCCAAGTGAACATCTCGGCAAGTGATGGCTTCTGTGTATTGACGTATGTTGGTGGATCAAGCGTCGCCTTGGCGAGATACACGCCGACCTCATTTGCCCGATCACGGCAGAAAGCCAGTCGCTGCTCGGCGAGATACTCACGAAGGTCCTTCTCCTCTTCTGGATCGAGTTTCTCACCAGGCCCTTTCATGAAGTTGCGGTCAACAAACGTATCTCGTTTGGCTTCCAATTCTTCCTGCAGTTCCTTGGATGTAGGTGGTACTCCCGCGTGCATCATGGTGAGCACCGCATCGTAGCCAGCTTCAATCTTGCGGTGCAGTACGGGCGGAAGGACCTCGAGATCGCGCTGTGGATCCTTCGGCGTTGGAAAAAGTTCTGGCATGAGCACGGTGGTGTCACCGCGATTGCCCGCCTGCATCCGTGATACGACCTCGTCGCTCTGCCCCACGCGGCCAGCAGCCGCCACCTTGTAGCTCTCGATCAGGGCCCTTGTAATGTACGTCTGCTCCGAAACCCCCTCGCCACCCGGCCACTGAAACTCCTGTTGGCCGTTCCTGTCCATTTCATCAAGTTTCTTCAGCCGCTTCTTTACCTTACTGGCGATTTCAGCATTCCAACCATCGGACACAATGGGTCCACCGATCAGGCTGATCAGAATGACAAACACACTGATCACGATCACGACATGAGCCTTGATCCACTGGAATACCGCATTGCCACTCATGCGTACACCTCCCCGTTAACCGCCCGCCATACCGCTGCCGAAGGCGAATCGCTGCTGCCCAACTCTACTTCGAAGATGACCGGAAGCGTGTAGATCGTTGTCTCCGCGGGGTACCGCGTGCCTGGCTGAGGCAAGGGAGCCTGTACATCCCAAGACCCCGAAGAGCCCCCTCCTCGACCGCCACCTCCTCCTCGTCCCCCACCACCGAATCCGCCACCACCACCGCCACCGCCACCGCCACCAACACCGCCACCGCCACCAACACCGCCACCGCCACCGCCACCAACACCGCCACCGCCACCAAAGCCGCCACCGCCACCAAAGCCACCGCCGCCTCCACGGCCGCCACCGCCTCCGCGACCACCACCGTCGGAGTTGGGATCAACCTCTGCAGCGGTGACCCGCTGCTTCAAAGCCGAACGGTCAGTTCTGGCTGAGACGATTCGATAGGGACGACCTTCGATCTCAACCTGCTTCTGATCCTTGAGCCACTTCACCACGCGATCCGAGATGAACTTCACGGGGTCTTCGTGCGTCAACTCAACCGTCATCACCACCTCGATGCGAGGAACCGACGCGCTGATCGATGTCGCCGTGACCATGCTCAAGGTGCCACGAAGATCAACGAGTTCCACAAGCCGCCGCTCGACGGGATCGATCGCCATCACCGCCGTGAGATCCGTTTCCGTCAGAGAGGGCTGTGGGTCAGCAGCGGCAACCGCCTGGGCAGCATCGTGCAGGAGCCACGGCCAGATATCTCGACGATCCAAGAAGCCCAGCGCCCGATCAGCACCCGCAGTCAAGGTGAACTCCCGCTGAGCATCCGCGTACTCCTCTTGCAGGTCGCCCGCGAGGGCGATGGCAGCCTCTACCACTCGAGGAGACTCCTCACCGAATGCTTTCTCCTCCCGCAAGGGGCGAAGGAATGTCACACCACCAGCGATCGCTGCCAGAACCGCCGCCGCCGCGAACCACTTTGTCTTCTTATGCCATACCTGCTCACGGCGAACCTGTGAAGGAACAAGGTTGGCATCGAGGACAGCGAGTCCGACCCCCTGTAGAGCCAGCCCATAGGCCGTCGCGAGATTGACGACATGTTCGGCAAACGCCGCGGCCCCCTTGCCATCCACGCGGATGCGGCGGAATTCGTCGAGTCGAAGTACGTTCTGCTCCAACTGCTGTCCGATGAACTTTCGGAGTCCGGGAATGCGAAAAGTCGATCCAGTTCCCACCATCTTGGTGATCTGCACATCGGGACGGGTGTTGGTGAAATAGCCGAGCGATCGCTGAAGATCCTGCAGCAGATCGGTAAATACCGGCCGCATGGCAGCCATCATCTGCTTGGCGTATTTGCTCGTGGAGACTTCCTTCTTGAGCGACTCGGCCTTGCTGTGAGAGATCTTGAAAGCCTCTGC
>JASMMN010000227.1 GCA_030748155.1 Phycisphaerales bacterium | reverse complement strand
GGTACGCCGGTAGTGCCGGAGGTGCGGGAATCGACATCGGTGCCCTCGGGCTGGCATCGGCGCGGTTCGTGCGAATCGAAGTACCGGAAGATTCCTTCCTCGCCGTGGAGATCGATGCTATTGTGGACGCGGGTCCGAACCCGGATCAGAGCGGAGACGGCACGGTCGATGTCAACGACCTGCTCATTGTCATCGGCAACTGGGACGGCGGGAGTCAAGGTGATGTGGATCACGACGGCGTGGTCGGCATCAACGATCTGCTCATCGTGCTAGAGGCGTGGGCATGACTCATCGAGCGTTCGCCTTACTCGAGATGCTTGTGACGATCGCCATCCTCGGCATTCTGATGGGCTTGGCGATTCCGGCCATGAACCTCGCCGCTGCCGCAACAATGCGAGCGAACTGCCAAACCAATCTTCGTCAGATAAGCAGAGCGGCCATTCAATACGCCACGCAGCGCGATGGACGATTTCCGCCGGGTGTGCAGTACGGAACCGATGGCAATGCCCTGAGCGGCGATATCCGGGCATGGGACTGGTGGAAGCGTCCAAACGGCAGGGTTCAACCCGGCGAGTTGTGGACATTCACCGACATGAACGAACCCAGCGGCGTACTGACCTGCCCGACCGCAATTGGACTGAATGCGGCGTGGGAGGGCGACCCCGTTACCGGATACAACTACAACGTCGCATTCATCGCGGCAGAAGCAAGGATGCCCTTTCCCGATGACGCCGACCTCGGCGCATGGGATCTGGTGATTGAGAAGCCGAACCTCGACGGCCTCAAGGAACTCAGACTCGCGCAGTGCCGCCGCAGTGGCACCACCGCCCTCTTCGGAACGGGCGGGCGGGCCGGCGGCACCAACAAGTTCATGCGGTCGCCGGTCAATGTCGGCGGCGGATACGACACCGCCTATGCTGGCGGGCAGTCCTTCCCCGGCGGCTCGAGCAATGTGGGATTTGTTGATGGGCATGTCTCCAGACATGTACATCCATTTCAGGGGCAACACTGGGACGATCTTCCGGATTGGTTGACAAATTCGCTCGAATGGCCGAAGAATGGATTTCTTTCAGACGACGCAACCGCGTACGATCCACGCTGAAGTCTGGAAGGGAATGATGGACGACTCAATCGACAAGCCGCTCGCGGGACGGCCGCAGCCCATGGTCGATCGCTGTGTCTGCCACGACATCTCGTTTGCCGACATTCTGACTTGGTCAAGTCAACGTGAACGCACCACTCTTGATGACATCCGTGAGCACTTCGGATGCGGCGAGAGCTGCGGGACCTGCGTGCCCTACATCCGACAGGTGCTTGGAACCCGTCAGTGCAGTATTCCATTGATGCTGGACACCTCCGACTGACCTCCTCGGCAAGCAGAGGAGTGGACGACCGAACCCGCCACCGCAAACTGCTATGTTTCCTACATGCCCCCGCTGATCGATTTCGAGACCGCGTTGCAACTCGCAACCGAAGGCGTTGCGACGCTCACCACCACCGAAGTGGTCGACCTTGCCGAAGCTTCGGAACGGGTGCTCGCCGACGCAATTCTTGCAGATCGAGATCTGCCCCCCTTCCACCGCGCCGCAATGGACGGCTATGCCTACTGCAATGAGCATCGCGAGGCGAGCATGCCGGTGTGTGCTCATGTACGGGCCGGCGATACGGCAGATGTGGGTGTGCCTCCAGGAAGTTGCATCGGCATCGCGACCGGAGCACCGCTGCCGACGATGTGCGACACGGTGGTGCCGCATGAATTGACCGACCGTGGTGACCCACTCTGCATCACCGAAGATCCACCCGCCATGGGTGCCAACGTGCACCCACGCGCCGCAGATGCCAAGGCCGGTCAGATTCTGATTGGTGCCGGGCAACGCCTCTCGGCTTCGGAGATCGGCATCGCCGCAATGGCGGGGCATCAGGCCCTCACCGTACGTGCCCGCCCAGGTGTCGCCATTCTGACCAGCGGCGACGAGGTCGTACAAGCCGGAAAGGATCCCGCCCCTCACCAAATCCGCAACTCGAACCATCCGATGGTGGCCGCGCTTGTAGCCCGCAGCGGCGGCAGATGTGTGCTGCATCGGCACCTTGCAGACGAGCCGGACGAGGTTCGAGCGGCTATCGAAACCTCGACTGGGCAGGCCGACGTCCTCGTGACCACCGGCGGCATCAGCGCTGGCACGCATGACTTCCTTGCAAGCACACTGGAGCAACTTGGCTGCAGGTGGAGGATCAGCGGCGTCGCCATGAAGCCCGGCAAGCCGTTGCGGATCGGCGATCTCGATGGAGCCGCAGTGGTCTGCCTGCCCGGCAATCCCGTCTCGGCTCTGGTCACCGGATCGCTCTTTCTCTCGCCGATACTGCGAGCCATGCTTGGCCTCACTCCGGGACCACGCTGGCGAACCGTGCGACTCTCCGAACCCCTTCGGTCGAACATGCAACGCACGCTGCTGCGACCGGCCTGCCTGCTGGAGCCGGACATCGCATCCGTCCCGAGTTGGCAAGGCTCAGGCGACCTGGCGCATCTTGTTGGAACCAGTGGTCTGGTTCGGTTGCCACAGGTGGAGACCGCCGAGGCGGGGAGCGAAGTGTCGTTTACGAGGTGGCCATGACACGAAGACCACACCATGCAGATTGAAGTGCAGTACTTCGCAGTCCTCGCAGACCGCATCGGCAACACCGCCGATACGCTGGAACTGTCCGATGACGCGACCGTGGCCGCGGCACTGGACGCGCTGGCCGAGCGGCACGAGATCATCCAAGTCATGCGAGCCTCCCTCGCCGCAGCAGTGGACAACACCTACGTGCCTCCGCAGCACAGACTCGCCGACGGCGACATCCTCGCCATCATCCCTCCTGTCAGCGGCGGGTAGCCGCTGCGCTGCGGGATCAAGCCAGTAGCAGATGAGGGCAGGGGACCGTTACCTCCGAGCGAAGCGGCGTTCGAGTTCTTCGATGGACAGGCGGAGGGTGGTTGGGCGTCCGTGCGGACAGTTGCTGGAGCGTTCCACGGTCTCTCGCATGGAGAGCAGGTCCGCGAGTTCACGCTCGGAGAGTTGCTCACCCGCCTTGATCGCCGCCTTGCAGGCCATCATGTCCAGCACGTCTCGCAGCGCGGTTTCCTGATCGGTCATGTCCCGAAGTTCCGCCGCTCGCTCAAGCAGGTCGCTCATGAACGCGACGATGCCGACGTGGCGTTCGGTCAAGAGCGACGGCACGGCATGCACTGCCACGGTTGCCGGTCCAGCGGGCGATACGTCGAAACCGAGCCGTCCCAACATCTCACCCAAGGACCCCATCGCCTCGATCGCCTCTGGTGATGCCTCCACCATCTCTGGTATCAGCAGCCGCTGCGAAGGCAATGTCGCCTCGCCGATCCGCTCGAGCATCCGCTCGAACATCACCCGCTCGTGCAACGCGTGCTGATCGATGATGAGCATGCCCTCGGCATCTTCGGTCACGAGGAACATGCGGTGGATCTGCAAGACCGGCCTCGCGGTTTGGATCGTTCCGACTTCGGCCGTCCGCTGCGGAGGTGAACTCGCCATGACGCCGCGGGCCGCAGCAGCATCGAAGCCTGCGGACCGAGTATCAGAATGGCCGAACAGCGGCCGCTCTCGCGGTGCAACGGGCGGCACCATGCCTGATGTCTCGAATCGCGGCACGATGTCGGCACCTCGCAGCGCCTCCTCGACGCCACGCTTGACGATCGAGAACACCAGCCGGTCGTCGCGAAACCGCACTTCCGACTTGGCTGGATGCACATTCACATCCACCCGGTCCGGCGGGACCGAGAGGAAGAGCGCCGCCGTCGGATGTCTGCTCGGCTCCATCAGTCCGCGGAAAGCTTCCCGTACGGCGTACCGAAGGCTCCGATCGACGATGGGCCGGCCATTGAGGCACACGATCTGATGCTGGGCTGTGGGGCGGGCAAGTTCAGGCCGTCCAATCAAACCCCACAACCCGATTCCATCGCGTTGGACAGAAACTTCAAGCATGTGCTCGGCCAGTTCCGTACCAAGCACTGCTTCGAGCCGACTGCGAGGATCACTTGCAGGAAGGTCCAGCAGCGTGCGACCGTTGGAAGCGAGCACGATGGCAACCTCGGGATTGGCTGCTGCAATATCACGCGTGACCCGGCGAATCCGGTTGGTCTCGGCTTGCGCGGACTTCAGAAACTTGCGCCGCGCTGGCACCCGCTCGAACAGCCCACTCACGCGAACTCGCGTCCCCGGCGGACACGCCGCCGGCTGCGGTGGCTCGGCGACCCCGTGGTCCACGACAATGAGACCTCCGCTATCCCGCTCGGCCGTGCGGCTGCGGATCTCCAGCCTCGCAACCGAACCAATCGACGCGAGTGCTTCGCCGCGAAAGCCCATGGTGGCGACGTGTTCGAGATCTTCCAGAGCCGATACCTTGCTCGTGGCATGGGAAGCGATCGCCAGCGGCAACTCATCCTCGCTCATGCCGCACCCATCATCGATCACTTCGATGAGATCGACCCCCCCACCCTCGATCAGAATCTCCACCCGACTCGCCCCCGCGTCGATCGCGTTTTCGAGAACTTCCTTGACGACGCTTGCCGGTCGCTCGACCACCTCACCAGCGGCAATCTGGTTGATGACCACGGCGGGGAGTTGGGTAATCGGCATCGCTGCATCCTACCGCAGGAATTCAGAGGGTCTTGGCAACCAGAGGCCAACGTCGCCCGCGGCCGAAGGTCCGCCGGGAGATCTTCGGAATCATGGCCGCCTGCCAACGTTTGAATTCGTTGCGATCGATGACGCGGACCCACTCTCTCACCATGTCCAGATCCAAGCCGGTCCGCTCGGCGGTCACCTCGGGCGACTGGTCGTAGTCGACCACGTGGGCGATGATCGCGTCCAGTACTTCGTAGGGGGGGAGCGTGTCCTGATCGCATTGGTCGGGTGCCAACTCTGCTGTGGGTGGACGCTCTATCGTTTCGCGGGGAATCGGCGACCGCTCCAGATCAACGGAGGCGGGGTCGGCGTTGATGGCTTCGGCCATCGCGTACACCTCGGTCTTCAGAACATCGCCGAGCACGGCAAGCGCGCCACACATGTCGCCGTACAGCGTGCTGTACCCGGCCGCCAGTTCGGATTTGTTCCCGGTTGCCAGCACCAAGTACCCCGTCGCGTTCGAGCGGGCCATCAACAACTGCCCACGGATGCGAGCCTGCAGGTTCTGATCGACCAGACCGCCATCGACTGCGGCATGACCACTTCGTTCCAGCGTCTCTCTCGCCACTGCATGGGCGGGCTCGATGGGAAGGATCAGGGGCGGGTCCATCCCGAGCGATTCGCACAACACCTTCGCGTCACGAAGACTCTCGTCTGCCGAGTGCCGCGACGGCATCGCTACACCATGTACGCGTGAAGATCCCAACGCCGCCACGGCAAGCGTCGCTGTCAGGGCGGAATCGATGCCGCCGCTCAATCCAACCAGCACACCGGGAGATCCGGTCTTTGCGACGTAGCCATGAATGGCCTCGCGAAGCGCGAGGGCCCGAACAAGATCGTCTGACCAGCGGTCGGTCTCCTCTCCACTCTCCGGGAGAGGAGCACAGCGAAGATGCACGACCAACTCGTGATTCCGCTTGCAGAATGGAAGTCGTCCAGAACGCAATACCCCATCACCACCAGCGTGAATCACCTCGCCACCGAACACCAGATCATCGTTTGCGCCGGCCTGGTTGGCCGCAATCACGTCGATCCCGGCATCAGCGGCAACCTGCCGCACTCGATCCTCCTGCCTTGTGCCCTTGCCGGCAACCCATGGACTCGCTGAGGCGGTCAGTATCACATCGATTCCAGCAGCGATGAGATCCGCAACCGGATCACAGGGCCAGACGGCCTCGACCTGAGCGTCAGCCCCCTGCCACAGATCCTCGCAGATGAGCAAGCCGATCCGCATCCCGTGATGCTCCACGACCGTCGCTTCGCGGCCGGGCGTGAACCAGCGGTCTTCGTCAAAGACATCGTAATCGGGCATGAGTCGCTTGGCCGCGGTGGCGATCCGCCGACCTCCGCGGATCGCCACGAGCGCGTTGCATACGGTGGGTCCCGACCCATGCACCGCAGATCCCATGAGGACAAGCAGATCGGGGGGAAGTTGCCGGGCGAGTCGATCGAGTTCCGCTTCGCACCGATCAACGAAGTCCTTCCGAAGCAGCAGATCACGCGGCGGATAACCGCACAACGCCAGTTCGGGCAGCAGCAGCACCGCCGCTTCGCTCGACGTCGCCGACTCGGCCGCCTCGACGACCAGCCGCGCATTGCCGGCAAGGTCACCGATCGTCGGATCAAATCTCGGAACCGCCACTTGCATGAAGGTCATGGTAGGGGTCAGGTACCACCCCGGGGCCGATGCCACCAATCAACTCGGTGTGGGATGAGCCCGGGCGGTACCCGATCCCTTCTTCCCAATATCGACACACGGGAACCCGGCGACATCGCCGAATTCCCGTGTGCATCGGGTTCGTGTTGTTGTAGATCGAACTCAGACCGGCGAAGCCGCCGTCTCGATCGACTCGATGACCTGGCGAACCGTAAACGGTTTGCGAAGGACACAGTCGTAGCCCATTCTCCCCAGAGATGCGGTCTGGCCATCGGTGACGGTACCGCTCATGGCGATGACCCGCATGCCGCTGAGATCCTCGGCGCACAGGATGGTCTCCATGAAACCAGTTGCATCGAAGTTCGGCATGTTCAGATCGACCAGCAGCACATGTGGTCTGAAACGCTCACACTCGAGGCCGAGCGAGAACTGGTTGCAAGTGCAGCGAACCTCGTAGTTCGTTTCCTTGCTGAGCACGTTGTTCAGCCCCTCACAGACGCCGGTGTCGCCGTCGCAGATCAGCACACGGGTTGCGCCCGACATCAGACCATCGAACGGGATGCCATGGGCCTTCATGAACTGCATGAGATTGGCCACGGGAATGCGGCGGTCCTTGGAGCCCGGGATCCTGTAGCCCTGCAGTTGTCCGGAGTCAAACCATTTGCTCACGGTTCGAGCTGCGACATTGCAGATCTTGGCAACTTCGCCGGTGGTGAATACA